>JAAFHE010000156.1 GCA_013298265.1 Lysobacterales bacterium
TCCAGCTGCCTCTACTGCTGACCCTGCGCGCGACCAGCCGCTACGAGGACCTGCTGGCTTCCGCGGACCGGCTGCTGGGCTCGACTGCTACCTCGCCAGCGTTGCGCGCGCGTGCACTGAAAGCCAAGGCGACGGCGTTGCTGATGCTGCACCGCAATCAGGAAAGCCTGGCGCTCGCGCGCCAGGCGGTCGATGCGGCAGTCGCGCTGGACGAGCCGGTGCTGACCGGCCAGGCGCGCTTTACCCTGCATGATTCACTCGATCGAAACGGCGACAGCGCCGGCGCGCGCGCAGCCGTCGCGGCCGCGCAGGGTGATTTCGAGCGCGCCGGCGAGCCCACGCTGATCCTGCGAGCCCGCGCTATCGGCATGCTCGTGGACGCTGCCGGCGGAGCAGCGATCGATGACGCCGAAGCGAACCGCCTGCTCGCCGAGGCACGCGCCTCCGGGAATTCCGCGATCGAACGCCTGATCAACGGGACCCTGCTCGAGCAGGCGCTCAACACTGGTGACGCGGTGGCCGCAACGGCGTACGCCCGTACGCGGCTGGCACTGGACCTGGAGCAGAACAACGAGGCTAACCGCCAATATTCGCAGATCAAACTCGCCTCCGTGCTGCGCTACAGCGGCGCGCTGGAGGAAGCCGCGCAGCAGCTGGCGGACCTCAAGCCAGCCGATCAGCGCGTGGTGGATCCAGCCTATCTGAACGAAACTTCTGCCACGATGGCCTATGAACGCCGAACCGCGCTGCGCGAGCCCGCAGCCGGGCTTGCCGGCATGCCGGCAGCACTCGCGGAAAAGCAGCACGTCGACGACGGCAAGCCACCGTGCAGCCAGCTGCGGATGGCCATCATCAGTGAAGCCCTGGCAACACCCGACATCGATGCATTGCGCTCGAAGTGCCAGGACGCCGGCGGCCACGACGCCGACGATGCCTTCGTGCTGGCCCAAGCCGAGGCCGTGCTCGCGCGGTCGGAGGCCGTCTCCGCCGATGGCGACGCGGTCGTCCGCCGGCTGGAAAGCGCGCTGGCCACGACGCCGCTGATGCAGGAGCAGCTAGACTCCCTGGGGCGCACCGTCCTGGCCTTGAGCGATGTGCGCGGAATGAAGGAGCCGGCCTTGCGCCGTCTGAGCGCGCTGGTCGCGACCGCGCAAGCGAGGCCGCTGCTGCCGCTGCCTCGCGCCCGGCTGCATCTGGCACAGGCGTCGCTGTTGCGGCGGCTGGGCCAGCCCGGCGAGGCCGCCGCTCAGGCCCGGCAGGCGGCAGATATTCTGCCTGCCGCCTATACGCGTATCCACAATGCTGCGCAGAACCTGATCGATGCAGCCGGCGCGGCGCCGGCCGCGCCGATGTAGGGCCGGCCGGCGCCTTCGATTTTTTTGTGCTGACCGCCGTTCACCTCGTCAGTGGCGATGCGGACCCCCACTTCTGCGGCGATGCATTGCGCGAATCACCGGCTGCGCGGTGCCGCGCAGCCGTGCCTCGAGAACGCCCATTCATGCGCCGCATTTCGGTTTCCGGCAAGAATTTCTTAAGTACTTTTATAACTTTATATATAAATAATCAAACACATCAGAACTACCAATGCGGCTCGAATGGCACTTCGACCTTATTGCCATCTGGACCAATGCCGGTCTTCCCCGTCAAGGCTGCTCCGTCCGGCGCAAGGTACGAGCAGTGCGGGCACATCACGAACGGTTCTCCGGTTTTCGGCCGGATGACGAAGATTTCGATGTTCTCTAGCTTGGCTCCTCGGTCGAGAAGGCCGTTGAGCACCTGAATTTCGGCATGAGTGCCCGGACCTATCGTGGTTGGGTAGGCGTTGAATAAATCATCCGGCATTTCGTTCAGCAGTCTCGCCAGATCCGGGTTGGTGATGCGCGCCATCAACCGCTCCGCATGGCCCAGCGCACGGCTACGTCGCAAGTTGACTGCGTCCAGACACATGCCGGAGCTGATATCTCGACCCCAGGCGTAAGCGACATCCGCGTTCGAGGGTCGGGGGATTTTTGTGCTGAATGCCTCTTCGGCCAGCATTCGGGTCTTGATCTGTGTGCTGATCAGTGCACGTTGCGTGATCGCGCTGCTGCCAGGCAAGCGTGCCTGAGCGCCTCCGGTGATGGCGCCTGCGTCAATACCTGCGGACCGGAGATTGCCGGGGACCGGACCGGTGTGCACCGTGACCTTGCCGCTTCCAGGCCGGGTCGCCGTGGGGCCAACCCCGCTGCTGCCCCGAGCCCCTAACCCCATCCCCATGCCTTGCCCGTACTGCCCAGAAATCAGGCCGCTGGCAATGGCAGTCGCAACGGCGGTCGCGATGGACTCGTTCTGCAGATTGCGCGCGACAGCAGTCGGATCCATGACTTGCTGCCCGGCCAAGTCAATCCCTCGCTGTATGTCCGATCCCAATCCCTTACTGGAAACAATCGGAACGTGACCACTCGGATCCGTCGCATTGACCGGATTGCCTTCCGCATACGCATAGCGGTTCTGGCTTTGGCCATTGCCGCTGAACCCGGCAAACGAATCGCGCTGCAGGAACCGCCCCTGGCTCGGCAGGTAGCTGCGGGCACGCAGGTGGATGCTGCCGTCGGCGAAGGTGGGTTCGCCGGTATAGCCCAGGTTCGGAATGGGACCGTTCTGATAACGCGGGTTGCCCCAGGCATCGAAGGTCTGGGTGGTGACGAGGGTGCCGGCGCTGTCGGCGAGGCCCTTGAGGCTGCCCAGGCCGTCGTTGAGGGCGTAGTCGGTGCGCTGCGTGCTGCCCTCCACGGTGCGTATCGCGTGCAGGCCTTCCGGGCCGTAGGCGTAGAGGGTTTCCTTGCTGGCGGTGATCTCGCCGATGACGCGCGGCAGGTCGCCGGATTCGTCCAGCACGTAGTCGCTCACCACACCGTTGGTCGTGGTGCGCACGAGCTGGCCCAGGCCGTCGTAGAAGTAGTCGACCGTGATCGGCGGCTGGTCGGGCGAGACGGACCGGATCAGGCGCTGGGCCGCGTCGTAGGTGTAGCGGGTGCCGTTGTTGGATTGCGCGGTGCTGTCGTTGGCATCGTAGGCGATGCCCGCGTTCTGCGCGCGGTCGCGTTCGTCGTAGCCCAGGCGCTGGACGCGTATGTCGCTTTTCTGCTGGCTCGGCCGGGCAAAGTCGCGCGGACCGCCGGCCTGCGCGGCGGGGATCGTGGTGCTGGCAGCCAGCAGTATGGCCAGGCTCAGCGCCAGGCTGCGCGGGGTGTGGTAGCTACGGTTCCTGCGAGTGGGGTTCATGAAAGTGCGGTTCACGGGCCATCTCCTGCGCTGCCGAACGGATTGACGAGCTGTTGCCATTCGCGCATGACTTCCGAGTTCGGATAGGTGCTGCTCGGGCTCATGTACCAGAGCTCCATCGCGCCCCACTGGTTTTGCCACAGCAGGTCCACCGTGCCGTCGCCGTCCTGGTCGGCCGTGCCGATGATGTCCCACTTCAGGTCCTCGACCGGCAGCAGGTCCACGCTGCTCTGGCGCGTCGCGTTGTTGGTCCCGCCCATGATCCACACGCGGTTGGCGCCGGTGACGCGGTTGCGCCAGACCAGATCGGGCTTGCCGTCGCGGTTGAAGTCGCCGGTCGCGCGCACACGCCAGTCGGTGTCGGGTTCCGGCGGCAGCGCGATGTCGCCGGGGGTCAGGTGCACCGCGCCGTCGAGGCCACCCAGGGTCCACACGAACATCGCGCCCGTGGTCTGGTCGCGCCAGAGCAGGTCGGGCACGCCGTCCTGGTTGAAGTCCGCCGAGGCTTCGGGCTGCCAGTCCAGGTCGGCCACGGTTTCCACAGCGGTGGTCGCGACGCTGCGGGTGCCGTCCTTGCCGCCGAGCTGGACCAGCCGGTTCTCGCCCGTGACGCGGTGACGCCACAGCACGCTGCGCCCGCCGCTGCCGGCAAAGTCCGCCATCACGGTCGGGATCCAGTCGGTGCTCTCCACGCTGTTGCCCGCGGCAGCGCGCTGCACGGTGAAGTTCAGGCCGGCGTTGCCGCCCATCAAAAAGCCGGCAGTGGCGGTGCTGTCGTATTCGCGGTAGTAGAAGTCGCTGTCGCCATCGCCATCCAGATCACCGGTGTTGACCGAGGCCACGGTCGGACGGCTGGTCAGGATCGCTTCGCGGTTGCCCATCGCATCGTAGACGTAGTTCTCGATCTGCCGCGGCTGGCTGCCCAGCGCGGCGGCATCGACAGCGATCAGCCGGTCCAGCGCGTCGTAGCCGTACTGGGTCGCGTAGCTGGCGATGCCCGCACCGGCGTTCAGGGTCTCGGTCAGACCGGTGCGGTTGCCGTTGCGATCCAGCTGATAGGCGACACCCTGCACGGGGCTGCCCGCACGCCGGTGGGCGATGCCGAGCAGGCGTCCGGCCGTGTCGATGCTCAGCGCCGAGGTCAGCGGGTTCGTCGTCGGACGGCTGATCTGCGTGAGCTGGCCCGGCGCACCGTAGGTGTAGCTGCTGGTGGCACTCACCCCGGCGCCGTCGCGCAGGCCCAGGCTGCGGACCTGTCCGTTCGTGTTGGCCGTGCCATAGCCATAGTCCACTGCCATGCGCAGCCAGTAGTGCAGCGTCGTCAGGCGGCTGTCGGCATCGTACTGATAGCCCACCGTACGGCCATCGCGCGTGCGGCCGGTCAGCCGGTTCGCCGCGTCGTAGGCATACGCCGTGCTCTGCGCGGTCAGCCCGTCAGGCTTGCTGGTGACACCGATCAGCAGATCGTTCGGCGCGTAGGCGAAGCTTGCATCGCTGCGCGCACCGCCGGGATCATCCGCCGTGCCCGCATAGTCGATGCTGGTCAGGCGTCCGCTGGCATCGTAGCGATAGTCGATCGTCTGTCCGCCAAAGTCGGTGTGCTGGCGCAGCAGGCTGTCGGGGAAGTAGACCCATTGTTCGGTCTTGCCATCGCGGCTGAGCTGGGTGACACGGCCCAGCGCATCGCTGAGGTAGTCCGTCTCGGCGCCCAGCGGCGGCGTGATCTTCCTGAGGCTGCCGCGCTTGTCGTAGGCATAGCTCGTGGTGTTGCCCAGCGCATCGGTCAGCCACTCGAGCCGGCCCAGGCTGTCGTAGCGATAGCGGGTAACGCCGCCGTTGGCATCGATCACCTGCTGCAGGCTGACCCGATCGGTACTGCCGGCATCGGTATAGCGGTAGTCGGTGACGAGGTTCAGGCCCGCCGGATCGACACGCTGGCGATTCATGCGGCCCAGGCGGTCGTAGGTGTAGGACTGCGTGATTTGCTCGGCCGGCGTGTGGGCGCCCAGGATGACGGTGTTGAGCCAGTTGCGCGCGTTGTCGTAGACGTAGCGGGTTTGCCGGTTGGCGCCATCGCGGACGCTGATCAGACGGCCCAGGCCGTCGTAGCTGGCCTGATAGGCGATGCTGTTGTCGCTGCGGCGCACTTCATACAGCCGGTCGGCGCCGTCGTAGGCATAGCTGCTCGTCGCATTGACCGCCGGCTGCGCACCGACGGCGGTGGTGCCCAGGGTCTGCGTGAGCAGCCGGCCCTTGCCATCGTAGGTGAACGCCTGGCTCACGCCGCGCGCGTCCGTGAGGCTCTGTACGAGGCCATCCGGGAAGTACGTGCGGTCCACCGCGACGCGGCCATCGGTCAGCACCACCGTATCGGGCCAGCCTTCGGTGGTGTACGTGAAGCGCGTCGTGCGATCGGCACCGCCGGCGAGCACGGCCTTCTGGATCAGCCGCTCCAGTTCACCAAAGCCGGTGTAGACCGACTCGGTGACGCTGCCCAGCGCATCGGTCGTGCGGCGTGGCGCATAGCCGCCTTCGCTGCCGACCGGGACATAGGTCTGCGTCGTCGTCGCGTTGCGCCCGCCGACATCCTCGACCTGGGTGGTCAGCAGACCCAGCGCGTTGTAGCTGAAGTCCGTACGCAGTGCCTGGCCGGCACTATCGACAATCACCGCCGAAGGCAGGCCGGCATCGCCATACTGGCCGAGGGCCGGGTTCTGCGCGTAGGCGTACTGCGTGATGATGCCGCGTGCATCGGTCGAGGACAGCAGATAGCCCCGCGCGTCGTACTGCGTGCGCATCGTCAGCGCCAGGCCAGTGGCGTCCAGCGTCGTCACCGTCGGCAAACCCTGCGTGTCATAGGCCTGACGGTGCACCGTGCCATCGGGCAGGGTCACCTGCGTCGGCAGATCGGCCAATGCCACCGGACCATTCGTCAGCGTCACCGGCGCATACGCGATCGTGGTGACCTGGTTGATGCTCGCCCCATCGTGCCGGTTGATCGTATCGATCGCCCCGCCCGGACCGGCATAGGTGTACTTCGTCACCGTGCCCGTCGGTCCGATCACCACCTCGGGCTCACCGAACGCGTTGTTGAACAGCTTGGTCTCGTCAGCCGCCGCACCGGTATCCGTACCGCAGGGCACCAGCGGCGCATTGGCCGCCTTGTAGGCACGCACGCGGGTCACATTGCCGGCCGTGCCATAGCAGTACTGCGTCACGCGGCGGCCCGCGTCGTAGACCGCCGCGACACCGCCCGAGGCGTTGTCGTACACCGTCTCTTCAAACAGTGTCGTGGAATTGGGTAAATAGCTGCGCGTGATGCGCTGGAACGCATCGTGGGTATAGCGCCGTACCCGCGATTGCGTGCCCGAGGTCTCCGTCACTTCCAGATCCCAGGCCTGCCCCGTCACCTTCGCCAGCGCCAGCGTCGTGCCGCTGACCGACACCTGCCCGGCCACCGTATCGCCGCTGCCATACGTCACCGTCGTCGCCTTCGCCGCCGCGCCCAGCACGTCCGGATCGTTCTGCGCATCGTAGATCGCGTTCATCCGACCCTGCGCGTCATAGCGGAACTGCTGCACGCGGCCCGCCGCATCGGTGTAACGGGTCAGATTGCCATTGGTATAGGCCAGTGTGGCCAGGCGCATCGGCGCACCCCCCGGCGGGTTCAGATCACGCACCTGGGTCAGGCGCCATGCGCCCGCGCCAACATCGGCATAGGTCAGCCGCGTCGTGCGCCCCGTCGGCATCGACACGATGTCCAGCTGCGTCACGTTCGTGCCAACGCGCGTGCGCACGAAATCCAGATAGCTGCCATCGCGGTTATTGCTGCGGATCAGTTCGCCCGCGGCGCTGAACACGTCGGTCTGGCCGCGCGGATAGGTAAAGGTGTACTGCTGCGTCGCGGCGTCGAACGCCAGCTTGCCGCTGCGCACATGGCTGTCGGTGACAAGCTGGGTCACCCCCGTCGCGGCGATCGCGCCGGTAAAGTCGTACGCCTCGCCGTTCTCCAGCTGTACCCGATGCGTCTGCACCAGCGGACAGCTGCTGCTCGCGCAACTGGGCGCCAGCCACGAATACACCCGCCGGTCATAGCTGTGCACCCACCGGCTGCCACTCGCCTGACCCGTCGCCACCGCCTCGACACGCGGCGCGCCATAGCGCAGGCCCACCTGGATCGCTACCCCCGCCGCCGGCGTCTGCATACACGCCAGCGTCATCTCCTGGCGCTGCGTCAGCAGGTTGATCGGGTCGCCGACCGTCGGGCCGGGGCTCGTGGGACAGGTCGGCGGGCCTAGCAGGGCGTGCGGCTGGTTGCGCGGGCCGGTGGGGGGGACG
>JAAFHE010000157.1 GCA_013298265.1 Lysobacterales bacterium
ACTCCGGCACCGGTGCAGCGCGACGAAGCACCGGCCCGCGTCCAGCGCGATGAACAGCCGCGTTTCCAGCGCCAGGAAGCCCCGGCACCGGTGCAACGCGAGGAAGCACCGGCCCGCGTCCAGCGCGATGAGCAGCCGCGTTTCCAGCGCCAGGAAACCCCGGCACCGGTGCAGCGCGAGGAAGCGCCGGCCCGCGTCCAGCGCGATGAGCAGCCGCGTTTCCAGCGCGAGGAAGCACCGGCACGCATCGAGCGCGCGCCGGAAGTGCGCGAACAGCCACGTATGGAACGTAGCGAACAGCCGGCACCGCGCATGCAGGAAGCGCCGCGCGCACCGCCGCCGCAGGATGCACCGCCGTCCGAGCGCCGTCGCGGCAACGACGCCGATGGCGGCAACAAGGAAGGCGACGACAGCGGCGACAACGGACGCCGTCGGCGCGAATGAAACGCCGTTAGCGCGTACACGGGGCGGACTTCGGTCCGCCCTTTTTTATCACCGCCAAGACGTCGCCACCGGCAATCGGCGAGAATCGGTGCATGCAGATCCTACTCAACGGCAATCCCCACGATTGCGCCGACGATACGACCCTGGCCCAGCTACTCGCCGAACACGGCTATGCCAATCGCCGGGTCGCCGTGGAAATCAATCGCCGGATCATTCCGCGCAGCGAGCACGCCACCACACCGCTTCGCCCCGGTGACCACGTAGAAATTGTCCACGCCATGGGCGGTGGGTGAAGCCGCACGTTAAGGAAACATCGTCTACGGCAACGTCCTGGCCGGCTACCTCTTCGACGCCAACGGAGCGACGTTTGACATGCCGCGGGCGATAGCAGCCACCATCTTCATTTCCCTGCGGCCGGGCGGTGCTTGCTACCATCCCGCACTTCCCCGCTGCGCACTTTCGACCCCATGACTGCGACGCCTTCCGATTCTTTCGTTATCGCCGGCAAGCCCTACCGTTCACGCCTGCTCACCGGCACGGGCAAATTCAAGGATCTGGAAGAAACCCGCCTCGCCACCGAGGCCGCCGGTGCCGAAATCGTCACTGTCGCGATCCGCCGCAGCAATATAGGCCAGGATCCGAGCCAGCCGAACCTGCTCGACGTGCTGCCACCGTCGCGCTACACGATCCTGCCGAACACGGCCGGGTGCTATACCGCCGACGATGCCGTGCGCACCTGCCGTCTCGCGCGCGAGCTGCTCGACGGGCATACGCTGGTCAAGCTCGAAGTCCTAGGCGACCCGCGTACCTTGTTCCCCGACGTCGTGCAGACCCTGCAGGCGGCTGAAATACTCGTGCGCGAGGGCTTCGACGTCATGGTCTATACCTCCGACGATCCGATCCTGGCCAAGCGCCTCGAGGAGATCGGTTGCGTCGCGGTGATGCCGCTGGCCGCGCCGATCGGTTCGGGACTGGGCATCCAGAACCGCTGGAATCTTTTGGAAATTGTGGAAAACGCCAAGGTTCCCATCCTTGTCGATGCCGGCGTCGGCACCGCTTCGGATGCCGCAGTCGCGATGGAACTGGGCTGCGACGGCGTGCTCATGAACACCGCCATCGCCGGTGCCAAGAACCCCGTGCTCATGGCCAGCGCGATGCGCAAGGCGATCGAAGCGGGCCGTGAGGCCTTCCTCGCGGGCCGCATTCCGCGCAAGCGTTTCGCGTCGGCGTCCAGCCCGATTGACGGAACCATCGGCTGATGCACGAGGGCGACGATCGCGACGGCGAGAGTTCTCGGCCGCCGCGCCGAATCAAAAGCTTCGTGCTGCGCCAGGGTCGCATCACCGACGCGCAGCAGCGCGCCTTCGCCGACCACTGGACGCGCTTCGGACTCGACGTCGAAGGCCAGCCACGCGATCTGGGGCGGATCTTCGGCAACGCTGCGCCAGTCGCGTTGGAAATCGGTTTCGGCAACGGCGAACAGCTGGTCTGGGGCGCGCAGCACGAGCCCGGCAGGAACTTCATCGGCATCGAAGTGCACCGGCCCGGCGTCGGTCGCGCGCTCAACGCGCTCGCCGCCGCAGCCGCCGACAACGTGCGCGTCTATCACCACGATGCCGTGGAGGTATTGCAGCAGGAAATCGCGCCGGCCAGCCTGGACCAGGTGCGCATCTACTTCCCGGATCCCTGGCACAAGAAGAAGCACAACAAGCGCCGCCTCGTGCAGGCACCGCTGGTCGCGCTGCTGGCCACGCGCGTGCGTCCCGGCGGCATCTTGCATATGGCGACCGACTGGGCGGACTATGCCGAGCAGATGCTCGCCGTGGTCGATGCCGACGCCTCATGGCGCAACGGCGCCGGCCCGGGAAGTTTCTCGGAACGGCCCGCATGGCGTACGCATACCCACTTCGAGCAACGCGGCCTGAAGCTCGGCCATGGTGTCTGGGACCTGCTCTACCACCGCGTCTGATCAGCATTTGAGAGCCTCTGAATCGTTCGATATTGGCTATCGATGTCGGAGCCCCCTTGAGGGGACGGCCAAACGCCTGCCCAGCAGGCGCTTGGCGGGGTTGTGGAGATCTGGTGCTGGGCACAAGAGCATCGGCTCAAGGACTTGTTCAGAACTTCCTAAGGACGTCGAACCGGCGACATGGACTACGGACTGACCCTGACCACCGACATGATGCTTGTGTTCGGACTGGTCGCCTTCACCGTGCTGATGCTGGTGCTGGAGTGGATCCGGGCCGACGTGGTTGCGCTGCTCGTCATAGTCTGCATCGGCGTGACCGGCCTGCTGCCGGTGGAGCAGTTGTTCGACGGCTTCGCCGGCAACGCCGTAATCTCGCTGATCGCCGTGATGATCATGGGGGCCGGGCTTGATCGCACCGGCGTGCTGACCAAGGCGGCGAGCCTGATCCTGCGCGTATCCAACGGCGCCGAATCGCGCCTGTCGCTCGCGATCAACGTGATGGCCGGCGCGCTGACCTCGATCATGCAGAGCCAGGCGCTGGCCGCACTGCTGCTGCCGGTGGCCTCACGCGTGTCGGCGCGTACCGGCGTACCGCTCAAGCGCCTGCTGCTGCCGATGGGCTGCATGATCCTGGCCGGCACCAACATGACCATGATCTCGAACTCGCCGCTGATCCTGCTCAACGACCTCATTGTCAGCGCCAATCGCAACCTGCCGCCGGGCGCCGACACGATCGCTCCGTTCAGCCTGTTCGCCATCGCACCCATCGGCCTGCCGCTGCTGCTGGTCGGCCTGGCCTACTTTTTCTTTTTCACACGCAAGCTGCTGCCGGACGAGGAATCCAAGCAGAAGGTGACGCCAGGCCGCACGGAAACCTATTTCGCCGAAACCTACGGCATCGACGGCGAAGTGATGGAGCTGACCGTGACCGCGGAAAGCCCGCTGGTCGGCATGAGCGTCGGCGAGGTCGAGCAGATGCGCGGCGCACCGCTGATACTCGCGATGAAGAACGGCAACGAGTCGCGCCTGGCGCCGCCGGCCGACCAGATGATCTGGGTCGGGACCGTGCTCGGCGTGCTCGGCCAGCGCGATCAGGTCAACGATTTCGCGCAGAATCAGTTGCTGCGCGTGCAGGCACGCCTGCGCCAGTTCGGCGACATGTTCAATCCGGGCCGTGCCGGCATTTCCGAGGCGGTGATCCCGCCAACCTCACGCTATGTGAAACAAGTGCTCGCCGACCTGCGCATGCGCAAGCATCACGGCATCAGCGTGCTCGCCGTGTATCGCGGCGAGCAGGTATTCCGCGAGGATGTGCGCAAGCTCGCGCTGCGCGCCGGCGACACGCTGGTCCTGCACAGCTCCTGGCGCGACCTCGCCAATGCCGCCGAGGACCGCGACTTCGTCGTCGTCACCGACATTCCTAAAGAAGAAGCGCGCCCGGCCAAGCTGTGGCATGCACTGGCCTTCTTCGGCCTGGCCATGGCGCTGGGCCTGTTCACGAGCATGAAGCTCTCGGTCGCCATGCTGACCGGCGCGGTCGGCATGCTGCTGGCCGGGGTGCTGACCATGGACGAGGCCTATTCGGCGATCAACTGGAAGACCATCTTCACGCTCGCCTGCCTGATCCCGCTGGGCTGGGCCATGGACACGACGGGCGCGGCCGCCTGGGTAGCGCAAGAGGTGCTGATCTATCTCGGCGCCTGGCCACAGTGGGCCCTGCAGGCCGTCATCGCGGTGCTCGCGCTGTTTTTTGCCCAGGTCATCTCCAATGTCGGCGCGACGGTGATGATGGTACCGATGGCGATCAATATCGCGCTGGCCTCGAACGGCAACCCGGCGGTGTATGCGCTGGTCGTCGCGATCTCGACATCGAACACTTTCGTGATCGCGAACGCCAATCCGGTGCTGACCATCGTCGGCGGTCCCGGTGGCTACCGGCGGCGCGATTTCTGGCGCGTCGGCGTGCCGCTGACGCTGTTGCTGCTGATCACCCTGCTGGTGTCGGTGAACTGGCTGTTCGGGGTTTAGCGGGAATCGGGAATCGTTGGAGCGCAGCACGGTGTCGCCTGCTTTGACGATTCCCCATTCCCGATTCCCGATTCCCAGCCCGTCAGGGCATAACGACCAACCCGTCGCGTACCAGCAACGGCATCGGCGCTAGGCCGTTGCGGCAGGGTCCGGCCAGGGCAGCACCGCTGGCGACATCGAACGTCGCACCGTGCGCGGCGCAGATCACCGCACCGTCCTTGACGAGGAACTTGCCCGGCGCCCAGTCGAGCCGCCGGCCCGCATGCGGACACTCGTTGTGGTAGGCGAAGATGCGGTCGCCCTGACGCAGCAGAATCAGGCTGAAGCCGCCAGTACTACTGTCGATGTCGACGGCGATCGCGCCGCCGTCGGGGATATCCTCGAGCCGACAGATCGCGTTGCCGTCAGGGCTGACTTCAAGCACTTGAGTTGCTACCGGAAAACCCCACACTGGGCTTCTGAATGATGCCACACGGAGTCGATGTCCCATGACTGCAGTGCTGTTCCGCCTGCCGCGTATGCGCCACCCGCTGCTGCGTGCACTGGCAGCCGCCGTCGGCGTGCTCATCATCGGCGCGACGCTGGTGTTCGGCATCTTTATCTTCCTGGGCCTGGCCGCGATCGGTGCAACCGTGTGGGCAGCGCGCCAGTTGAGCAAGCCGAGTCCCGCCACGACCGCGACGCCGCAGCCGGCCGCTACGCCGAACCGGCCGACCCCGCACGGTGTGATCGAAGGCGAGTTCGTCGTGGTGCGCGGACCGGTTTCGCCGCCGCGCTGAATCGCTCGCGTCACTCCATGCCGGGCGGCAGCAGCTCCAGCGCCATCACCAGCGCGTCCTCGCGGCCGCGCACCGCCGGGTAGTAGTTTGGTCGGCGGCCGATCTCGTTGAATCCCAACGAATGGTAGAGCTGGATCGCGCGCGGGTTCGATGGACGGACTCCCAGGAAGATGCGCGCGCTGTTGTGCCAGCGCGCCAGGTCCATGAGCCGGCGCATCAGGCGGCGGCCGTGGCCGTCGCCCTGGGCATCCGGCGAAATGCAGACGTTGAGCACATGCGCCTCGCCGGCCGCGACTGACAGCACGCCGTAGCCCATGATCGTGTTGTCGCGCACCAGCACCCAGCAGTTGTAGCCGGCGCGCAGGCAGTCGCGGAAAATGCCCTCGCTCCACGGAAACTCGTAGGCGCGGGCCTCGAGCGCCGCGACGTCCGCCACATCTTCGAGGCGCAGCGGGCGCATTTCCGGCAAACCGGTTTTCAGGATCGCGACCACGCCTACTCCCGCAGATGCCGGCGCAAGGGCCGGAGTGCTTGCCACAATAGCCGCTTGGCCAGCGCATTGCCGCGCCATTCCGGCGGGGCGGTGGTGACGACGATGGTGGCGGCCTGCTGTGCAGTCGTCGGCAGCTCCGCACCGAGCACGCGCGCCAGGTGTGTGCCGAGCACGAGGAAGGCCGCCGCATCCTGGTCCAGTTCCGGCAACCGCCCGTCCTTGGGCACTTGCCAATGCAAGACTGATCCGTCCACGCCCAGCGCCGCGGCGATGATCGGCGCAGTCGCACCAGCTGCCTGCTCGCAGATCACGGCAACGCGCACGCCCACCCGTGCCGCGGGCACCGCGACCGTGCTAGCCGCGGCTGTGGTGTCCCGCGCCGGCACCCGATCGCGCGAACGCAGGCGATAGGGGATCACGCCCATCGCATCGAGCTGGCGCAGGCGCCGCGCCGACAGCACCAGTGCGCTCACGACCGCACCTGCAAGCTCAGGCCCGCCAGGCGCGCGATGAACGCTGCATAGATCTGATCCATCGCCTGGCCATAGGCGGCCACCGTGGCCGGAATGTCCGCATCGGCCGCGGGAATGCGCGAGGAATAGGTCTCCTCGGCCAGCAGCGCGCCGGCGTGCTCCACCCGCATCTGCAGCGACACGTCCACTTGCCAGGTTCCCGCGTCCTCGACGCGCTCGAAGCGCTGGATCACCGCACTGACGCGCAGCACGTTCGCACTGGCCGGCAGGCGGTCGCTGACCTGCGGCGCCGCGTCGATCTGGCGCAGCACGCGGATCAGCCGCCGCTGCAGCATGCGCGAAGGCGGATCGCTCCATTGGCGATAGTGATAGGTACGCAGCGCGTGGCCGTCCTTGTCGAGTGCATAGATCAGCGCCTGGTCGGCATAGATGCCGTCGGCGCTGAAGACAGCAACGTCGACCGGGACCTCGAAACGGACCGAGCGCGCCGACGGCAGTACCGGATCGGGCAGGCGATACCAGGTCACTTCGGGCACGGGCACGGATTCACAGCCGCTCACGCACATGAGCAACGCCAGCAATGCGGCACTGACGGCCATTCTCATCGTTCGGATTCCTCGGGCGCATCGGCCTTGGGCGCCAGCAGCAAGCGGTTGGGATTCTTGCGGATCTCGCGGCTGAATTCATCCACATTGCGACTCGCGCTGTCGAGGTGATGGACTATCGTGTCGATGCGACCGGACAGCGCTGCGAGCACCGCGCGCAGGTCGGTGACCGCGGCATTCACGCCGGTCTTGTTCTCGCGCGTCAGCGCGGCCAGGTCGTTCAGCGCGCTGTCGAGACTGGCCTTGGTCGATTCAAGATCGCGGCTCAAGGCATGCACATCGCTGAGAATGCCACTGACGGCTTCGCGGTTGGCCGGCTTGAGCAGATCGTTGACTGAAAGCGATGCTTCCGTCAGGCGCTGCAGCAGCACGCGCGCCTGGTCGAGCACCTCTGGCGTGCCCTTGTCGAGCGAACCCGTAATCGAATCGACACGTTCGGAAAGAGTGCGGATCAGCGGGGTGAGCTGGCTGCGCGTCAGCGTCGTGACTTCGGCCGCCAGCTCGTTCATCGCGCCGAAGATGTCGGTGCCCTCCTCGCCCTTGAGCTCCGCCCCGGCAGCGAGCGGCTTGCTGTCGATGCCTTCGCGGATAGCCACGGTCACGTCGGCCAGCAGGCCGCTGGACTGCAGCCGCGCGACGGAATCCTGCGGGATAGGCCAGTCGGCGCGCAGGCTCAGCCCGATCCGATAGCGCGTGCCCTCGGCGCCGCGCTCAGGCACCACGTTATCGACCTGGCCGATGCGGTAGCCCTGGTAGAACACCGGTGCGCCGGCACGCAGGCCGGTCACGTTACGGTAGTAGGTATGGTAT
>JAAFHE010000158.1 GCA_013298265.1 Lysobacterales bacterium
GCGATGGCCAGGGCTTCCTCGTGATAACGCAGGGAGTCGGGGCTGAGGCTCAGGCTGCGGATCGCGTCGGTGACGCTGATCAGCACAACGCCAATCAGGCGTACCACGAAGGCGCCCGCGAACAGGCGCCCGAGGAAGCGACGCGCTGCCGCACTCGGAAGCGGCGAATCGCGACGCGCCAAGGCTGCCGGGATCCGGGCCGTCGGCCGTGCTGTACGGCGCCGGTCGAAAGCCCAGACAACGCCGATCGCCAGCACCAGGACAACCGCGGCGATTCCCAGCACGAGTTCGATCATGGCCGCCGTTCCCGGGCGAGCAGCCTGCGATACACGCCGTCATAGCGATCGACGCCTTCGTGCAGCGAAAACTGCGACAGCGCGACAGCGCGACAGCGCGCCGCAAGCCCGGCATCGCTCCAGAGCGACTGCAGTTGGCAGAACGACTGCTCGATCGTGCCCGCATCGAAGTCGCGCAGGAGAACTCCCGCGAGCCCGTCTCCCAGCAGCGCGTCCATGTCGCCGATACCGGTATTGCCCACTACGGGAACACCCACGGCCAGGTACTCGCCGACCTTGGTGGGGCAACTGGCCAGCTTGGAGAAATGCGGACGGATGAAGGACAGTGCCACGTCAAAACGCGCGATCTCGGCCGGCACCTGGTCCGGACTGCAGGCAGTGATCGCGATGCTGTCCGGAGGCAGTCCGTGCCGTGCCGCCAGCGCCAGGACCGGTGCTGCGTCGCTGCGCGATACGAGCCTCAGGCGGCTGCCGGGAAACCGGGCCAGCGCAGCGGCGAAATAACCCACGATGCGTTCGGGCAGGTATTCGGCGCTGAGTGAGCCGACATAGCCGAACACACGCTGCGGGCCAGGTGCGCTCATCCCCGGTACAAACCGGTCCGTGTCGACGCAGGTCGGGATCGTCGTCATGGGCGGCGGCGAACGACCGCGCCAGACCGTGAAATCGCGCAGCGCTTGCGCGCCGCGGTCGCTGAGGGAAATGATGGCGCCGCTCGCGCGCAGCACCCGCCCTTCCAGCCGCTTGGCCAGGCGGTATACAAGGCCGCCTTCGCGCAGGCGGCCGCGATAGACTTTTTCATCGACCCAGAAGCCGCGCAGATCGTTGACGAAGGGCAGCCCGGTCCGGCGCGAGAGCCGCCATGCGATCAGCGCCGGAATGAAGCTGCGCGCATGCACCAGGCGCATCGCCCGGGTGCGCAGCAGGCGCCGGGCGACGGCCGCGCCGTTCAGCACATCCAGCAACGCGGACAGCGCGCCCCAGCGACGATGCGCAGGCACACCGTGCCAGGCGATGCCGAGTGCCGCAAGACGCGCGCGCGTTGCCGCGGCGTCCGCCGTTGCCGCGGACGGTCGCTCGAACGTCAGCAGGGTGAAGCGGTATCCGCGCTGCGACAGGCCCTGCAGATAGTTCAGCACCTGAGAGTGGACCAGCGGCTCGTCGATGCCGTTGTACGAGAGGTAGAGCACGTCAATGACGTCGGCCACGGGCGGCGACCTCGCGCAGGATTTCGACGAACCGCGGACCTTGCTGCCGCAACGAAAAACGCGCCTCCACGGCGTGCCGCGCGGCGGTACCGACGCGTGCGCGCAGGCCGGGGTCTTGGATCAGCCGCTGCAGGACCTGATGCCACTCCTGCGGTTCGCGCACCAGGAATCCTGTTTCTCCGTCGCGGATCAGCTCGCAGTTGAAACCGATGCGGGTGCAGACCGCCGGCAATCCCACCGCCATGTAGGTGCGCGCCTTGCCGCCGGATTTTCCGAGCGACCATTCCTCCAGCGGCAAAGGCATCAGGCCGATGTCGAAATCGTGCAACTGTGCCAGTTCGGTATCGAGGTTCCACGGCACGTGTTCAACCGCGATCTGCGCATCGGCAAAGCGTCCGCCGCCGACGATCCGCAACCGCAGCCCGTCGTGCTCGCGGCTCAGCGCACGCAGCGGCTCGCGGATGAGTTCGAGATATTTCTCGGTGCTGGGCGAACCCAGCCAGCCGAGCACCACCGACGAGCGGTCACGCAGCGCCGTACGCGCCGTATAGCGCTCCAGGTCCTCTGCCACGTGGAAGGTGCGCGCATCGGCGCAATACTCGCCCGCTCGCTCGCGCAGCCAGTCGTTGCCGGCCAGCACGCAATCGGCCAGGCGGAAAATTTCCAGGAGCCGATGCGGCCGCTTGAACACGTCGGCCAGCGGCGTGTGCGGACTTGGCTTGAACAGGAACAGGGCGTCGTCGTAGTCGAAAATCAGCGGAATGCCGCGCCGATGCAGCACGCGTTCCAGCCACGGCGCACCGAACGGCAGGCATTCACGCTGCAGGAATACCAGATCGTAGCCGCCGGCGCCGAGTACGGTGGCCACGCGACGCGCCACCGCCCAGGCGGTATGCAGGGCTTTCAATGGCGTGCCGCCGCTGCGATTGATGGCGCGGTAGGCAGGCGGCGCCATGAACGGCTGTACGCGGTAGCCGATCCCCGCCGCTTCCAGGTAAGGCAGATATTGGTAGACGCGATAGCGGCTGCTTGCGCCCTCGGACGGATACTTGGTGAGGAAGAGGACGTTCACCGCGCCCCTGGCCGGCCGACGACTTCCTCGAACAGGTGCGCCAGCCGGCGCGCATTGACGGCGGGATCGTGATGCGTTCGCGCATAGGCCTGTGCGCGCGCGCCGATCTGTGCCCGCGTTTCCTCATTGGCCAACAGGTCGCGCAGATCGCGTTCCAACCCGGACAGGTCGCCGGGCACACTACCCAGGCGCTCGCGCGCGATCGTGCCGCCCGGATCGAAATGCAGTGACAGCGTCGGCGTACCTTGCAGCCAGGCCTGGATGAAGTTGTTGCCGAAACCTTCCGGGTCACAGGTATGGACCAGGGTCACGGCCGCGGCCAGCACGCCGTTGACCTCGGCCGGCGTCCTGGCGCCGAGGTAATGAAAGTTCGCCGGCCGGTCCGCACCGTGCGCGATCCAGCGATAGCGGGGACTCACCACGTCCCCGATCATCAGGAAATCGACGTCCAGATCGGCGCAGCGCCGCGCCAGTTCGACGTAGGCGCCCGGGTTCTTGTAGTCCTTGATCTGCGCCACCCAGGCGACAAAACGGCGCGGCCAATGGAATGGCAGCGGCGTCGCTTCCATCGAGTCCGGGATATGGCAGCGCAACGGCACAGGGAGACGCGCCGTGTAGTCCGGATTGAGCGACACGGCCGCGGCTACCCAGCGGAAACCACTCCAGTTCCACCGGCTCCGGAGGCGCTGCCAGACCACCGAGGCCAGCCGCCGCGGCGTCCAGCGTGCGTGTTTGGCGTGGTAGCTGAAAGCGCTGACATCCTGCAGGCTCGAGGCCGCGAACACGAGCGGCACGCCGGCGCGCGCAGCCGTGCGCGCGGTCGTGCGCAGGCCTGCCTTGTTGTGCCGCAAGTAGATGACATCGGGCCGCACCCGGGCGATCAGCTCGGCAGTCTGGGCCGCGTCGCCGGGCGTCCAGCGTTCGATGGCATAGGCTGCCGGCGGCGTAACGGCAACCCCACCGGCGGCGCCGTAGCACACCTCGTGACCGATTGCCGCGAGCTGCCGGGCCGTCAGGTCGCACTGGATTTCGATGCCGCCAAGTGCGCGGCTCAGATGCTTGGCGAGGATCAGCACGCGCATTGCGGCCGCACCGACGCGATGACGAGGGCATGACTGCGGTCGTCGGGACGGGCCACCGCGCGTACGGCGAGATTCCAGCCTCGCGCCAGGCGATAGACCAGTTTCGCCAGGCGGTTCCGGTACGGCGAGGCGTTCGCCTCCAGCACATAGAAATGACCGTAGCCCCATTGGCCCAGCAGATCGACGATGGCGTCGCTGCCACCGGCGCCGCCCGCATGATGGGATTCGAACAGCACCAGCGGCTGATGTCGCAGCAGCGTCTGCTGCAGGCCGGCCAGGGCCTGGATTTCGTGGCCTTCGATGTCGAGCTTCACCAGCAGTAGCGGCAGCTGCGCCGGAATTTCACCGTCGAGCACATCGTCGCCGCGCTCCAGCTGCACAGGAAAGCTGCGCGTCGCCGTGGCGGCGAGCGACTGCGTCACGCCGGAACGGCCCAGGTTGCCGTCCAGGTTGGCATGGAAGGTCATCGGCGCCGGCACGTCACTGAGTCCCAAAGGAAACAACCGCACATTGTCCACCTGGTTCATCAGCATATTCGCCTCGAACAGCTTGATGCAGACCGGGTTGGGCTCGAAGGCGTATACCTGCGCGAACCGCCGCGACAGCCACAGAGCGTGGTTGCCGATATTGGCACCGACATCCAACGCGGCACCGCTGCGAAAAGCGCCCGCGTCGGCCGCGAGGAAGTGATCGAAGATGGCCCGCAGCAGCACATCTTCATACCACCCGTGCGCGATGACGTGATCGCCGATGTCATCGCCGGGGAAGCAGGCAATGCGCGCCGCGCCCTGTCGCCGGCGTCGTTGCGCGAGCAGGCGAACCAGAGCGCGGCGCGCCAGGCGCGCGAGATACGCGACCGGCTTCAGCTGAAGCAGCACGCGCGTCATGTCAACCCCAGACGCCGCAGCGCCAGCAAGGCCAGACGCAGCGGGAACCGTATCAACTGCCTTGCGAGCGAGCGCCAGGCCGCGAACGAGAAAGGCCGGCGCAGGGTGATGATCGCGGGCTTGGTCACGTAGCTGACGCAGGTGACGAGATCGGGGGCCGGCCCACGCTTGCGCAGCGTGAGTCCGTCGGCTGAATAGCAGGATTCCTTGGTGATCCGGTTGCTCGCGTAAAAGCCACCGCTCCGCGCCAGGCGGGCGAGGAAGGTCCATTCGCGCTGGTAGCGGCCCCACGTCGAGAAGCGCACGCCGGCCAGACGCCGCGCCGCAATCACATGCATCACATCGGCGCCGAAAAGGCGGCGGATCTGCATGTCGTCATACCAGTCGTAGACGCCGTCGGCAGCGGGCCAGCGTTCGGATCCGGGCAGGTTGCCTCCGGTGAAACGGCAGCGGCTGACGAACCATCCTACCCTTTCGTGCTTTTTCCACATGTCCGTAACATAGCAAAAGAAATCGGCAGTGACGCTATCGTCGTCGTCGACGAACGCAACGAGGTCGACCGATTGGGACAGTGCGATATCGAGCGCGATGTTGCGCGTGATCAGCGGGCCGAGGTTGCGCGGGTTGCGCCGGAACGCCAGTCGCCCGGGCTGCGCGTCGATGTCCGCCGCGGTGATGGGCGGATCGGAAGCATCGTCGATGACGACATGGATCCAGTCGAGCGGCGTGTCCTGTTGCTCCAGCGCGCGATGCAGCCGCTGCAGGCTGTCGCGCCGATTGTGACTCGCGGTCAGCACGCCCAGCCTTGGCGCGGTCATGGCGCCCCCCCGCGGCGGCGCAGCAACCTGGCGCAGGCATCGGCCGCGAGTTCGCGAAAACGCGAGTCGGTCCAGGCCAATGCGAACCATATCGCCAGGACTGCTGCACCCAGGGCGTAGCGCCACAGCGGGGCCGGCGCTTGCGACAAGGCGCCCGCCGCCAGGGCGACAGCGAGGACGCCGGCAGCCATGGCCCGCAACGAAGACCCCGCGAACGTGAAGGAGAAACTGCGCCGGGCGCACAGGTATACCGCTGCCGCACTGATGGCCTGCGACGCCAGATAGGCGCCGGCCACACCCATGAGTGCGTAGCGCGGCAGCAGGATCCAACTCAATGCAAGAAAGGCGCTCGCCCACAGCACGTAGGTCAGCGTATAGGCAAGCAACCGGCGCCGCGCCAGGAACGCCATGCCCATCGCCTCGGCCAGGACCCGGAACAGATCGCCCGGCAGGAGGAGGAGAAGCAGGGCCGCCGCGGGGCTGAATTCGGCACTGAACAGCAGGAGCATCAGATCATCCCCTGTCGCCATCAGGGTGATGATCAGCGGCGGCAACAGATAGAAGTACAGGCTGATCGCCTCGTTGATCCGGACCTGCAGATCCTCGTCGCGACAGGCCACCAGGCTGGGAAAGTAGAAGCTGCTGGCGGATGAATAGATAGCACCAAAGTACACACTGGAAACTTTCCAGGCCACGGAGAAGATTCCGTTGTCGCCAAGTCCGCGCGCGGCAATGATCCAGCGCGACACGATGACGATGGTGAGCACGCCGACGGCCACCATGAAAAGTCCGTTGATGCCATAGCCCGCGTTGGTGCCGACTTCGCGCCAGGAGAACGCCGCAACGCGCGGCAGGATGCCGGTACCGGGCAGCGCGCGCCGTACCGTGGCGATCTGCAACGCCAGTTTCAGCAACTGCAGTCCACTGAACGCCAGGGCTGCGCCGAGCAGGTCCAGTCGAAGCACAAGAATCACGAAAAGCACGAGGCCCAGGACGTCCGAGACGACCTGGGCGGTAACGATGGGCCGGACCAGCTGACAGCCGCTCAGCAAACCCCGGTAGGTCTGCGCCATGATCGCGAGGGGCACGCTGATCAGCGTGATCGCGACCAGGGAGGCATGCTGTCCGCCATCGGCGAACAGGGCATTGGAAATCGGCTGCGCCAATATCACGCTCGCGCTGGCGCCCAGGCTCGCGACCACCGTGAGAAAGATCAGTGATGTGGACAATTGCCGCGCCAGCGCCTCGCGGTCGTCTCTGCTGCGCGCTTCGGCGATGCGACGCACGATGCCGTTGTAGAAACCCAGGCCGGCGAGGGAATAGAGCAGGTTCCAGGCATTGGTGAGCTGGTTGAGGACCCCCGTGCCCTCCGGCCCAAGCATGACCGCGCCGAGCTTGCCCTTGGCCACCTGCGTGAGCGTGCCGATGACGGACCCGGCGGAGAACAGTGCGATTGCCTTGGCGAAGCGTTTCACGAGGCGCCCCGCTGCGAGGTCCCGCGATGGCACAGGCCGTCACAGCGCATCGGCGGACGCAATGATGTGGCTATGGAAACGATCTTCCGGCTGATCCACCTGGACCACTTCCAGGTTGTAGCCACGCGTCATGCGCCGCAGCAGTCGCGGCAGCAGGCCGGCACGGCGCTCCGTGTCGCTTTCCACGACATACGTATGCCGGTATCCCAAGCGCTGCAGCGTGCCGAGAATCGCCACGCTGCCGTCAGGCCCCTGGGCGCCGCCACTCTCGAACAGCACCAGCGGCTGGTCGTTTCGCAGCGTGTGCTCGAGTCCGCGCAGGGCCGCGTGTTCGTGCCCCTCGACATCGAGCTTGATGAGCCGGATCGGCGGCAGGTCAGCCACCTGTGCCAGTGCGTCGTCGCCGCGCAAAAGCCGGATCGGGAAGGACTGTGTGGCGCCGGCCTGTGCGGATTGGCCAAGGCTGGAGCCGCCGAGGTTTCCCTGCAGATTGGCATGTAGCAGCGCCTGACCGTCGTGATCACTCAGTGCCTGCGCTACCAGCATGACGTTCGGCAGCCGGTTCATCAGGACGTTGGCCTCGAACAGCCGCACGCAGACCGGATTGGGTTCGAACGCAACGACCTGCTGGAAAAAGCGCGAGAACCACATGCTGTGATTGCCGATATTGGCCCCGACATCGAGCGCCGTGCCGGTGCGGAAGGATTCCAGCCGGGCAGCAAACGTGTTTTCGAAAAGACAGCGCAGGGCCAGGTCGTCA
>JAAFHE010000159.1 GCA_013298265.1 Lysobacterales bacterium
GTGTGGGATCGTGCGGCCGGACTGCGCCTTCATGAGATCGTGTTCGCCCATTCGGACGATCGGCTCACGCGCACCGAAAACGCTCAGCCCGCGCTATGCCTTACGGCTATGGCGCTGCTCGCGGTGTTGCGCGAGCTCGGCGTCGAGGGCGCAATGGCCGCGGGCCACAGCTTCGGGGAGATCGTCGCCCTGCACGCGGCCGGTGTCATCTCCGAAACCGACGCCCTTGGCATCGCACGCCGTCGCGGCGAGCTCATGCGCGACGCGGCGGCGAGCGGCAGCGGGGCGATGTGCGCGCTCGCCTGCTCGATCGAGCGTGCGCGTGAGCTGATCGGCCCGTCGCTCTCGATCGCGAATCACAACGCGCCGGAACAAGTCGTCGTGTCGGGTCCACTCGAAGCGATCGTGACACTCGAGGCCGAGGGCATAGCGGCCAAGCGCCTGCCGGTCGCCGCTGCGTTCCATTCGGCGCAGGTCGCAACCGCGTGCGTGCCGTTCGGCGAATTCCTCGCCGCCATCGAATTCACTGCGCCACGCATGCCGGTCTATTCGAATACGCACGCAGCGCCGTACGGTGACGGTACCGGGACCGCCGACGTCGCCGCAGTCCTTGCGCGACAGATCGCCGAGCCGGTGCGCTTCGTCGAGATGATCGAAGCGATGTACGCCGCAGGCGCGCGCTGCTTCGTCGAAGTCGGCCCGGGCACGGTGCTCACGGGTCTCGTCGGCGCGATCCTCGGTACGCGCGAGCATCGCGCGATAGCCCTCGATCGCAAGGGCAAGTCCGATCTCGAGCCGCTGCTCGCGGGCATCGCACAGCTCGTTGCCGCGGGCCACGTGACCCAGGTGTCGGCGTTGTTCGCCGACGTGCGTGTCCACGCGCCGCGCGCGTCGCACAAACACGGCATCGCGATCAGCGGCAGCAACGTCGGCAAGCCCTATCCGCCGGCGGATCCGTCGCTCCTGCCCGGCCCCAATCCGGCACGTTCCAATCCGCCGCGCGCGGAATCAGCACCCGTTCTCGAGGTAAGCACCGTGAAAGAAGAATCGCAGCTGTCGCCGGCCTGGCTCGCCGCGTTCCAGGAAACGCAGCAGCACACGGCGAACGCGCATGCGGCGCACCAGCGCGCGCTGAGCGACAGCCACATGCAATACCTCAAGCTGGCCGAGAGCGCGCTCAACGGCCTTACCGCGTTGCTCGGTGCAACAGCCCCTACTGCAGTCGCGACCTTGGTCACGACCTCGGCTCCGCAGATCGCGCCGCCGCCGCCGCCACCGCCGGCTTCGCCGATGCCGGTCGTGACGGCCGCGCCAACGCCCGTCGTGGCTCCGGCTCCCGTGATCACCGCGGCGCCTGTTGCCGTTGCCGCGCCAGCGCCGGGCACTGACGTCGCCGCGCTCCTGCTCGCCGTTGTCGCCGACAAGACCGGCTACCCCGCCGAGATGATCAACCTCGACATGGACCTCGAAGCCGATCTTGGCGTCGACTCGATCAAGCGGGTCGAAATTCTCGCCGCGCTGCATGCGCAAGCCCCGGTCGTTGCGCAAACCGACAGCGCAAAAATGGGCGGGCTGCACACGCTGCGGCAGATCGTCGATTACCTGTATGGCGGCGCCGTGGCGAGCACGCCCGCGGCCGGCATGCCCGTTATCCAGCAAGCCGCAGCCGCCGACGACGTCGCCGGGATCCTGCTTGGCATCGTCGCCGACAAGACGGGTTATCCGGTCGAGATGCTGGACCTCGCGATGGATATCGAAGCCGATCTCGGCATCGACTCGATCAAGCGCGTGGAAATCCTCGCCGCGATGACCGAGCGCGTGCCCGGCATCGCGAAAGACCGTGCGCCACCCTCGGCACTGCATACGCTGGCCGACATCGTGGCGTACCTCGGCGTGACCCCGAGCGCTGCGGCGCCGATCCCTGATGCGACAAAAGCAAAAACGGTACGCCGCGCGGAACTTGGCCGTTTCGTGCTCGAGCTCATCCCCGCGCCTGCGGCCGGCTTTGCCGCGCCGGGCCTGGTCGGCGGCGAGCCGGTGTTCGTGCTCGGCGCTGAAGGCTTCGACACCGCGGTCGCGGACGCGCTGCGCAGCAACGGTGTCGACGCGCGCGCGGTGGACGCGTTGCCCGACGGCGCGAAGCGCTGCGTCTATCTGGGCGGCCTGCGTCGCGTCGAGGACGACGCGCAGGCGATGGCGGTGAACCGCGAGGCGTTCGTCGTCGCGCAGCGCCTGGCCCGTGTCGACGATGCGCTGTTCGTGACCGTGCAGGACACCGGTGGGCATTTCGGCTTGCGCAACGCCGATGCGCGCCGCGCATGGCTGGCGGGTCTGCCTGCGCTGGTCAAGACCGCGGCGCTGGAATGGCCGCGCGCAACGCTGAAGTCGATCGACCTGGAGCGCGGCGCTCGCGACGACGCGGCGCTCGCCGAGGCCATCGCCGGCGAGCTGCTGCGGGGCGGCGGCGAGATCGAGGTTGCCTTGCCCGCCGCCGGCGGCCGCTACACGCTCAAGAGCGTCGCGCGCGCGGTGCGTCCAGCGCTCGCTGCGATCGAAGCCGGCGACGTTGTCGTCGTTTCCGGCGGCGCGCGGGGTGTGACTGCGGCGTGCATCGTGGAATGGGCCAAGCAGTGCAAGGCGCGGTTCGTGCTGCTCGGACGCACGCGGTTGAGCGAGGAACCCGCCGATTGCGCCGGCGTCGTCGACGACGCGCAGTTGAAGCGCATCGTGCTCGCGCGGGGCGCATCGCTCACGCCGAACGAACTGTCCCGGGAAGTCGACCGCATCCTCGGCGCGCGCGAGATCCGTGCGACGCTCGCCGCGATCGAAGCCCAGGGCGCGCAGGCGCGCTACGAGTCGGTCACGGTCGACGATGCCGCCGCACTCGCGTCGACGCTGGCGCGCGTGCGCCAGGACTGGGGTGTGATTGCCGGTGTCGTGCACGCCGCGGGTGTGCTCGCCGACCGCCGCATCGCCGACAAGACGCTGGCGCAGTTCGACCTCGTGTTCGGCACCAAGGTTGGCGGGCTGCATGCCTTGCTTGCCGCGACCGCGGCCGATCCGTTGAAGCTGCTGTGTGTGTTCTCGTCGGTGTCCGCACGCTGCGGCAATACCGGGCAGAGCGACTACGCGATGGCCAACGAAGTGCTCGCCAAGGTCGTTGCGGCGCAGGCGCGCAAGCGCCCGGGCCTGCGCGCGAAGTCGCTGGGCTGGGGGCCCTGGGAAGGTGGCATGGTCACGCCGGCGCTGAAGGCGCGCTTTGCCGAACTCGGCGTGCCGATGATTTCGCTCGAACTGGGCGCGACGATGTTCGCCGACGAAATGTGCGACTCGCGTACCGCCGACATCGAGCTCGTGCTCGGCGGCGAGCCGCGCGGTGAAGCGCTGCTGATGGAGGGCGCGCAGGAGCGCGTGCAGGGCGTCGAGCTCGTCGTCTCGCGCGCCAGCCACGCCTTCCTCGAAGGTCACGCGGTGAAAGGCACGCCGGTGGTGCCGGTCGTGCTCGTCGCCGAATGGATGGCGCGCGCGGCGCGCAGCTTCCGTCCGGGTCTGGCGCTGGCCAGCCTGCACGAGCTCAAGGTGCTCAAGGGCATTCGGCTGGCCGGTTTTGAGAATGGTGGCGATCGCTGCCGCATCGAGGCGACGCCGCTGCCGAGCGCACGCGGTGCGCAGCTCCTGATGACCGTGCGCGATGCGCGCGGCGTGCTGAACTACAGCGCGCGCGCGGAACTGTTGCCGGAGCCGCCGAAAGCCAGGCGCGAGGCGCCGGGGCTCGCCCTGGGCACGTGGAGCGGCGAAAGCATCTATCCCGAGCTGCTGTTCCATCGCAAGCAGTTCGAGCTGATCGACGATGTACACGGCATCTCCGACGAGGGCATAGTCGCGGCGGTGCGCGGCGTCGACGCGGCGGGCTGGGACAGCGAGAGCTGGGCGCTCGACGTCGCGGCGCTCGACGGCGGCTTGCAGATTGCCGCGCTGCATGGCCGGCGCCTGCTCGGCGGCCAGACGCTGCCGACGGCGATCGAGGAGCTGCGGCACTTCGGTGCCGAGCCGGTCACCGGCCCGATCACGGCCACCGCGTACCTGCGCAAGGTTGGTATCAGCGACACGACGACGGACATCGTGCTGACCGACAAGAGCGGAAGACGCTACGCCGAAATGCTCGGCGTACAGAACCACGCTCTGCCGAACGGCGCCTAGCCGCATGTCCGAGCCCATCTTCGAGCCCGTCGCCATCGTCGGACGCGCCTGCGTGCTGCCGGGCGCGTTGAGCCCGGCCGCGCTCTGGGACGCGGTTGTCAACGGACGTGATCTGGTCACGCGCGTGCCCGCGGATCGCTGGCGTCTTGCGCCCGAGCACGCGTTGTGCGCGCCCGAGGCGCCACGGCCGGATCGCGCCTGGTCGGATCGCGGCGGCTACGTGCAGGGCTTCGAGTCGATCTGGAATCCTCACGGTTTCGCGGTCGCGGCAGCCGAGCTCGAAGGGCTGGACCCGCTGGTGCACTGGACGCTGCACTGTGCGCGCGAAGCACTGCGTGAGACACGCGCAGCGGGCCGTGTCGGCGCGATCTTCGGCAATCTCGGTTTCCCGACCGCCCACATGGCCGCCTTCTGCGAACAGGTCTGGACCGGCGAGGGCAACGTCGATCCGCGCAATCGCTTCATGAGCGGCGGCACCGCGGCGATGCTGGCGCGCGCGCTGACACTGGAAGCCGGGAGTTTCTGTCTCGACGCCGCGTGCGCGTCATCGCTGTACGCGATCAAGCTCGCCTGCGACGCACTGCACGATGGTCGCGCCGACGTGATGCTCGCGGGCGCCGTACAGCGTGCGGACGATCTTTTTCTCCATGTTGGCTTCTGTGCGCTCGGCGCGCTGAGCAAGTCCGGGCAGTCGCGGCCGTTTCATCGCGACGCCGATGGGCTGGTGCCGGCCGAAGGCGCGGCGTTTCTGGCGCTCAAGCGCCTGGCCGACGCGCGCCGCGACGGCGACACGATCCATGGGCTGATCCGCGGCGTGGGCCTCTCCAACGACGGCCGCGGCAAAGGTTTCCTGGCCCCGAGCGAAGAGGGGCAGCGGCGTGCGATCGCTGCTGCGTATGCGGTCTCGGGGATCGAGCCGAAGCAGGTTTCGCTGCTCGAGTGCCACGCCACCGGTACGCCGGTCGGTGATGCCACGGAGTTGCGCAGCAGCGCGAGCGTGTTCGCGCAGGCGCGCAACCTGCCGATAGGTTCGCTCAAATCCAACCTCGGTCACCTCATCACCGTCGCGGGCGCGGCGGGGCTGATCAAGGTGCTCGAAGCGATGCGCAACGGCGTGCGCCCGCCGACCTTGCATGGCGGCGATCCCACGGCGGCCTTGCAGGAGACGCCGTTCCGCCTGTTGCGCGACGCCGAGCCGTGGATCAGCGACGGCCCGCGTGTCGCGGCGATCTCCGCCTTCGGCTTCGGCGGCAATAACGCGCATCTGATCGTTTCGGAAGACGACGACCGCATCAGTGGTGCGCACGTCACTGCTGTCGCGCGTCCCGTCGCGATCGTCGGCATCGGCGCGAAGATCGCGGATGTGCCCGATCGCGCTGCGTTTGCGCGCGCGCTGTTCGACGATCGCGCAGCGCGCGACGGCGGCATGGACTCGGGCGCTCGCGCACTGCGCGACGGGCGCATGGACGCGTTCGAGCTTGATATGGACGGCCTGCGTTTTCCGCCGCGCGATCTCGAACAGGCGCTGCCGCAGCAACTGGCGCTGCTCGCCGCCGCCCGCGAGGCGCTCGCGGAGACGGCCCCGTTGCCGCGCGAACGCAGTGCGGCGCTGATCGGCCTGGAGCCCGACCCGGAAGTCGCGCGCCACGGCGCGCGCTGGCGGCTCACCAACGGTCGCGACGACGACTGGGCGGCGCGGGCACGCGCCACACTGGTGCCGGCGCTCGAGGCCGCCGCGGTGCTGGGCTCGATGCCGAACATTCCGGCCAATCGGCTGAACTCGCAGTTCGACCTCGGCGGCCCGTCGTTCACGCTGCAGGCGGGCGCTGCGTCAGGGACGCAGGCGCTGCGCATCGCGGCGCGCGCGCTCGCGTGCGGCGAACTCGACGCGGCGATCGTCGGTGCGGTCGATTTCGGCTGCGAGGCGGTACATCGTGCGGCGAGCGGGGAAGGGCCTGGCGACGCGGCAGTGGTATTGGTGCTCAAGCGGCTCGAGGACGCGCAGCGCGACGGCGATCGTGTCTATGCGCTGATCGACAACGACGCGCTGATGGACGATGCCTGCGTTGATGCCACATCAGTCGCGACTGAGGCGCCGCTGTCGCCACTGAAATCGCTACTGCGAAAGCGCTTCGGCTACGCGCAGGCCGCTTTCGGATTGGTGGAAACCGCCGCTGCGGCGTTGGCCCTGCATCATCGGCGCGATTTCGACGGCGAGCCGTGGCTGTGCGCTGGGCCGCGCCGTGCGGCGAATCTTGTCGAAGCCTCGGCGCATCCCCGCCGTGCCGAACAGGCCGTCGCGCGATTGCACTGTTTCGCAGGCGCCGACAAGGGTTCGGTGATCGATGCATTGAAGCAGGATCGTCGCGGTCTCGACGGCCCGGCGCGCTGCGTCCTTGTCGCAACCGACGCGTCGCTGGCCGCCGTGCGCGCGCGTGCGATCGCGCATCTGGAAACCGGCGCGCCCGCCGGGCGCAGCGTGTTCTTTCGCGCGCAGCCGATCGTCGGGGAGATCGCGTTCGCGTTTGCCGGCGCCGGCGCCTCGTACCGCGGCATGGGCCGCGACCTGCTGCTGCACCTGCCGCAACTGCACGAGCATCTGCGCAGGCGCAGTCAGCGCCTCGCAACCGCGCTGGACTGGTCCTTCGCGGCGGGCGACGCGGCAACTAGCGTATTCGAGCAGCTGTGCGGTTCCTCGGCGCTGTCGCAGCTGCATCTGGCGTTGAGCGAGGGCCTGCTCGGCCTGCAAGCCGACGCCTGGCTCGGCTACTCGTCGGGCGAGACGAATGCATTGATCGCGGCCGGAGTCTGGAATGATCCCGACGCGCTCATGGATGACATGGCGTCGTCGGGGCTGCTCGAGCGCGAACTCGCCGGCCGCTTCGATCTCCTGGCGCGTGCCTGGGGCGAACCCACCGCCGGCCCTGCTGCCGTGTGGGAATGCTGGACCGTCGCCGCGTCGCTGGATGAGGTGCGCCGCGCGCTGGCCGGGCTGGAGCGTGTGCACATCGCGATCATCAACGACGACGCGAGCTGTCTCATCGCGGGCGCGGCAGCCCCGTGTGCCCGCGTGGTCGAACGGCTCGGCGCGGCGCGCTGCATGCGGCTGGACTATTCGCTCGTGGTGCATGTGCCCGAGCTGCGCGGCGTCGAGCGCGCGTGGCTGGACGTGCATCGCCGCGCGACATCGGCGCCGCGTCGGGGGCGCATCTACAGCACCGCGAGCGGCCGGCCCTATGCACCGGACACCGAGGCCTGTGCGCAGGCGATCCTCGCGCAGGCGGTGGACACGATCGACATCCCTGCGCTCGTCGAAAATGCCTGGAATGACGGCGTGCGCGTGTTCGTCGAACACGGGCCGGGCGGCACCTTCGGCCGCGCGATC
>JAAFHE010000016.1 GCA_013298265.1 Lysobacterales bacterium
CCGTCGTCGCCGGCTACGGCGATGTGGGCAAGGGCTCGGCTCATTCGCTGCGCGCCTACGGCTGCCGCGTCATCGTCACCGAGATCGATCCGATCAACGCGCTGCAGGCCGCGATGGAAGGCTTCCAGGTCGACACGCTGGAATCCTCGCTCGGCACCGCCGACATCTACGTGACCACGACCGGCAACAAGGACGTGATCACGGTCGAGCACATGCAGGCCATGAAGGACCAGGCCATCGTCTGCAACATCGGCCACTTCGACAATGAAATCCAGGTCGACGCACTGAACACGTTGCCCGGCGTCAAGAAGATCAACATCAAGCCGCAGGTCGACAAGTACGTCCTCCCGAACGGTCGCGAGATGTTCCTGCTGGCCGAAGGCCGCCTCGTCAACCTCGGCTGCGCCACCGGCCACCCGAGCTTCGTCATGTCGAACTCGTTCTCGAACCAGACCCTCGCCCAGCTCGACCTGTGGGCGAACAAGGACACCTACGAGAAGACCGTGTATCGCCTGCCCAAGAAGCTCGACGAGAAGGTCGCGCGCCTGCACCTGGAAAAGATCGGCGTGAAGCTGACCCGCCTGACCGCCGATCAGGCCGCCTACCTCGGCGTCGATGCCGACGGTCCGTACAAGCCGGAGCATTACCGCTACTAAGGTAGCCCGCGCCCGTCGGGCGCGCCTGCCGCTACAGCAAAAGCCGCAGCCTCCAGGCTGCGGCTTTTTTTGTCTGGCGGATGCGCCACGAGCACCGGTGAGCGCCGAGTGCTGCGAATCCCCGACCAATGGCCAAGCCGCTGCTGCGCCGCAACACCTAGGCAAGCCACTCGCCCGCGTGCTATCACAAAGCCGGAGGGCCGACCTCCGCGGCGAAGGGCTGGGGAGTCTGCGCATGGCGAACGGGTTCAACGAGATGTACGAGCCACTCGGCGGGGTGAGGCCGCACTATCAGGCCTTCGACCGCTGGCTCAACAGCACGCCGGAAGCGCAGATCGAGCGCCGGCGGCGCGAGGCGGAGATCTCGTTCCACCGCGTCGGCATCACCTTCTCGGTCTATGGCGAGGAGTCGGGCAACGAACGGCTGATTCCGTTCGACCTCGTGCCGCGCATCGTGCCGGCAGTCGAGTGGCGCATGCTCGAGGCGGGCCTGCGCCAGCGCGTGCATGCGCTGAACCTGTTCCTCGACGACGTCTACGGCGAACAGCGCATCCTGCGCGAAGGCCTGGTGCCGCGCGCGCTGGTGCTGGAGAACAGCGCCTACCGCCAGGAGATGCGCGGCATCCGCGTGCCGGGCGGCACCTGGTCGCATATCTCGGGCATCGATCTGGTGCGCGCCGGCGACGGCGAATACTACGTGCTCGAAGACAACCTGCGCGTGCCGTCGGGCGTGTCCTACATGCTCGAAAACCGGCGCATGATGGCGCGCCTGCTCCCGGAACTGTTCAGCCGTCAGCAGATCGCACCGGTGGAGCGCTACCCGGATGCGCTGCTGGAAATCCTGCGTGAAGCTGCGCCCGCCGGTATCGACAATCCCGTGGTCGCCGTGCTCACGCCGGGCTCTGCGAATTCGGCGTATTTCGAGCATGCTTTTCTCGCCCAGCAGATGGGTGTCGAACTCGTCGAGGGAGCCGACCTGTTCGTGCGCGATTTGTCGGTGTATGCGCGCACCACACGCGGGCCGCAGCGCGTGCATGTGATCTACCGGCGTATCAACGACGAATACCTCGACCCGACCGTGTTCCGGCCCGATTCGCTGCTCGGCGTGCCCGGCCTGTTCGATGCGTACCGCGCCGGCCGCGTGACGCTCGCCAATGCGCCCGGCACGGGCGTGGCCGACGACAAGTCGGTATACCCGTACGTGCCCGAGATGATCCGCTTCTATCTGAGCGAAGATCCCATTCTGCACAATGTTCCAACGTACCAGCTACGCCGCGAGGACGACCTGCGCTATACGCTGGAGCATCTGGCCGAACTCGTCGTCAAGGAAGTCCACGGCGCCGGCGGCTACGGCATGCTCGTGGGGCCGGCTTCGACGAAAGCCGAGATCGAGGAATTCCGCCTGCGCATTCTCGCCAGGCCGGAGAACTACATCGCCCAGCCGACCCTGTCGCTGTCGACCTGTCCCACCTTCGTCGAGAGCGGGCTCGCGCCGCGGCATATCGACCTGCGCCCGTACATTCTCTGCGGCAAGCGCATCCATGTGATTCCGGGCGGACTCACGCGCGTTGCGCTGCGCGAGGGTTCGCTGGTCGTCAATTCATCCCAGGGCGGCGGCACCAAGGACACCTGGGTGCTGGAAGGAGGCGCCTGATGCTGTGCCGTACCGCCAATGACCTGTACTGGGCATCGCGCCACATGGAGCGCGCCGAGAATACCGCGCGCCTGATCGACGTCACGCGGCGCATGGCGCTGCTGCCCGAACGCTACGACCGCGGCAAGGCGGAGGCCGCGCCCTGGCGCCGCGCGCTCGATGCGCTCGGCATCGCCGAACCGGTCCTCGCGCGCTACGGCATCATCGATGCCGACACGGTGCTCAAGCACCTGCTGCTCGCGGCCGACAATCCCTCGTCGGTGTTCAGCTGCCTGCGGGCTGCGCGCGAGGCGGCGCGCGCGCAGCGCGTCGCGATCACGGCAGAGATGTACGAGGATCTGAACACCTCGTGGCTGGATATGCGCGGCACGAGCTGGGCACGCATCCACGGCGATGGCATCAGCAACCTGCTCGAATGGATCAAGAGCCGGTCGGCGTCGTTTCGCGGCGTGACCATCGGCACGCTGGGCCGCGGCGAGGGCTATCACTTCCTGCAGCTAGGCGCGTTCATCGAGCGCGCCGACTGGGCCATCCGCCTGCTCGACATCGCCGGCAGCCCGGAAAGCCACGACGGGCACGAGAGCCAGGATGCGGCCGAGTATTTCCGCTGGAGCGCGCTGTTGCAGTCGCTGTCGGCGTTCGAGACCTATCGTCGCCTGTATCGCGAATCGGTCAGCGCCGAACGCGTGGCCGAACTCATGCTGCTGCAGGAAACCAATCCGCGCTCGCTGCTGACCTGCACGCACACCTTGCACCAGGTGCTGCAGACGCTGGCCGGCGGCCAGGCCATGGAAGCCGTGCGCCGCGCCGGCGCGCTGTCGGCGCAGTCACGTTATGCACGTATCGACGAAGTGCTGGCCAATGGCCTGGAAGCCTGGCTGCAGGATGCACTCGCGCGTCTCAGCGGCCTCGGCGACGAGATCCACCGCCAGTTCATGGTGTCGACGGACATTGCTCAGCTCGCGCAGACGCAGGCCCAGAATGCCGCCTGACACCCCTTCCCGCCGCACAGGCACAGCGGCAGAATCCGCCGCCGATTGATCGCGACACGTCCCGGGAGTTTCGCTTTTGTATCCAGCACCCGATCCGCACTATCCCTCCGGACAACCGCATGGCGAGCGTCCGGGCTCACCCGCGACAACCCGGGGTTCCGGCGCCGGCCGCGTTCAGAGGTTGCCCCGTCCATGACGTATTGCATCGGGTTGAATCTTGAACAGGGTTTGCTGTTCGCTTCGGATTCGCGCACCAATGCCGGTGTCGACGACGTACGCCGCACGAGCAAGATGCGCGTGTTCTCCGTGCCGGGTCAGCGCCTGATCGTGACCTTGTCCGCCGGCAACCTGTCGCTGACACAGAACGCGATGAACCTGCTGGAGCATCGCGCCAATCATGCGCCGGACCAGACCAGCGTCTACAACGCCACGTCGATGTTCGAGGTCGCGACGCTGGTCGGCGACGCCTTGCGCGAGATCCGCAAGCGCGACGAGCCCTACCTGCGCTCCAGCGGCATTGATCCCAGCGGCTCCTTCATCGTCGGCGGGCAGATCCAGGGCGAAGCGCCACGTCTGTTCCTGGTCTATTCGGAAGGCAACTTCATCGAGAGCAATCCGGATACGCCGTGGTTCCAGACCGGCGAAATCAAGTTCGGCAAGCCCATCCTCGACCGCATCGTCACCTGGCACACGTCGCTGGCCGAAGCGATCAAGTGCGCCCTGGTCTCGCTGGATTCGACCATGCGCTCCAATCTCTCGGTCGGCCCGCCGATCGACCTGCTGCTGTATCGGCGCGACACGTTCGAGATCGGCCGGAAGCAGCGCCTCGGCGATGACGATCCGTACCTGAATCTCGTGCGTCGCCAATGGAACGACAGCCTGCGCGACGCGCTGCAGGCGCTGCCGGAACCCGACTGGATGTGCTGATGCGGGTACGCGGCGGCGCGTCGGGCCTGGGCGCTATGCCGAGCCCGATTCAGGTCGGCAATTCGCGCCCGGAACGGCGCGCACACGGCATGATCGGTTTCCCCGCCCTGCCGGAGCCGTCATGCGCGCCCCACCCCGCATCAAGATCTGCTGCATTCGCGACGAAGCCGAGGCGGCGCTCGCGATCGCTCACGGCGTGCACGCACTCGGCCTCGTCTCGGCCATGCCCAGCGGCCCCGGTGTGATCGACGACACGCAGATCGCGGCGATCGCGGCGACCGTGCCGCCGCCTGTCGCGACCTTCCTGCTGACCGCACTGACTGACGCCGACGCGATCATCCGCCAGCAGCAGCGCTGCCGCTGCAACACCATCCAGCTCGTCGACGCGGTGCCAGCCGGCACGCATGCGCGGTTGCGCGATGCCCTGCCGGGGATCGCGCTGGTACAGGTCGTCCATGTCGTCGATCGCCGCTCAGTCGATGAGGCGGTAGCGCTGGCGCCCGCGGTCGACGCCCTGCTGCTCGACTCGGGCAACCCCTTGCTGGCGGTCAAGGAGCTTGGCGGCACCGGGCGCGTGCACGACTGGGCGCTCAGCCGCGCGATCGTCGAGCGCAGCGGCAAGCCAGTCTTCCTCGCCGGTGGCCTGCGCCCGGAAAACATCGCCGAGGCCGTACGCACGGTGCAGCCGTTCGGCCTGGATCTGTGCAGTGGCGTGCGCGTGGGTGGACATCTGGACCCAGCGCGCCTGGCGGCGTTCGTCGCCGCGGCGCAGGCTGCTTGTTCCTGATCGATCCAGCCGGCCGGGCGACTATCTATCTCTTTATCCGGAACTCGAGATATATTGCACGCTCGCGCGTCCCGCGCCGTTCCCGTCCGACCGCCAAGGATTCCCCGCAATGCCTGCTACCGCCCCGTCGCGCCTTTCGATTCCGGTTTCGCTGGAATTCTTTCCGCCCAAGACGGACGAGCAGCGCGAGACGCTGGAAAAAGCCCTGCCCGCGCTCAAGGCACTCGATCCCGAATACGTGTCGGTGACGTTCGGCGCCGGCGGCTCCACGCTGAGCTACACCCCCGACACGGTCTGCCACCTGCGCGAAGATCATGGCCTCGACGCCGCGCCGCACGTGTCCTGCATGGGCGGCACGCGCCAGGAGATCCGCAGCTTGCTTGATCTCTACCGCAGCAAAGGCTGCCGCCGCATTGTCGCGCTGCGCGGCGACCTGCCTTCGGGCATGGCGAGCTACGGCGACTTCCGTTATGCCAGCGACCTGGTCAGCTTCATTCGCGACGAGACCGGCGACTATTTCCACATCGAGGTTGCCGGCTATCCGGAAACGCATCCGCAGGCCGACGACGCGCAGGCCGACCTGGCCCATTTCAAGCGCAAGGTCGACGCTGGCGCGAACGGCGTGATCACGCAGTACTTTTACAATCCCGACGCGTATTTCCGCTTCGCCGACGACGCCCGCCGCCTCGGCATCACCGTGCCGATCGTGCCGGGCATCATGCCGATCACGAACTATTCGCAACTGCGCCGGTTTTCCGAACTCTGCGGCGCGGAAATCCCGCGCTGGGTGGCGCGCCGCCTGCAATCTTTCGGCGACGACCACGACGCGATCCGCGAATTCGGCGCCGATGTGGTGACCGGCCTGTGCCAGCGCCTGATCGACGGCGGCGCACCGGCGCTGCACTTCTACACACTCAACCGGGCCCGCGCGACCACGACCGTCGTCGACCGCCTGCGCGGCTGAAGGTTTTCACCTGAGCCGTTACGAACACGTTTCACGAGTAGCCCTTGAGTCCAGCTCTGTGGCGTATGGGGATATGCCACGACCTTTTCGCTGCAGCGATCCGCGTGCGGCGTTCGAGGGGGACAGGGGGAATCCGGCATCTTCGTGACCCGGTTGACGCGCGACTCCTTGTTGCGCCGGATTCGCTATCGCGCTCATCGTGGGAGATCCGAATGAAACGGTTTTTTCTCTGGAGTGTGGCAGGAGCAGGTTTGCTGACGTCGGCAATGGCGGCAGCGCAGGGGCCGCAGCAATTGTTTTCAGCAGTGCCCGCGATCTATCGCGCGGTGCAGGGCGATAGCGCTTTCGATGCGCTGGTCAGCGAGCCCAGCTCGGCGAAGATCGAGGTCGTGATGGTGAACGCAGCGGCGCTGCAGGCCGACACGGACAGTCTCACGCTGGATCTGGACATCGGTGGACCGGTCAAGCTGACCGCGTTGCGTGGCAATGCGTACTACACCGACGACGGCAGCCTGGTCTGGCAGGGCTCTATCGCCGAGACGGCGCTCCAGCGCGTCATGACGAAGGACGAAATCGCCGAGGACGCACTGAACTCGGTCATGCTCGTGCGCAACGGCGACAAGATCACCGGCAACGTGCGCGTGCTGGGACAGCTCTACAAGATCCGTCCGCTGCACGACGCACGTCACGTCGTGGTCGAGGTCAATGACAGCGCGATGCCGCCGGATCATCCGCCCGCCGACTACCGCAAGCTGTTCCAGGACGCCGCACCGGTGACGGCGGACGCCAAGGCCGTTACCGCGAACACGGTGATCCGCGTGCTCGTGAACTACACCGCGGCCGCGGCGAGCGCTTCGGGCGACATCAACGGGCTGATCAACCTCGCTGTGGCCGAGTCGAACCAGGGCTATACCAACAGTGGTGTGCAGATCACCCTGCAGCTCGCGGCGAAGTCGCAGGTCACCTACACCCAGAGCGGCAGCTTCAACACCGACCTGACGCGCTATCGCGGCACATCCGACGGCTACATGGACACGATCCACAGCCAGCGCAACACCAATACGGCCGACGTCGCGGTGCTGCTCATCAACAATTCGTCGTCCTGCGGACTGGCCTCGGCGATCGGCGCTACCGCGACCAGCGCGTTCGCAGCAGCGCACTGGGACTGTGCAACCGGCTACTACTCGTTCGCGCATGAGATCGGTCACCTGCAGTCGGCGCGTCACGACCCGGCCAACGACCCGACCACCACGCCCTACGCCTACGGTCACGGCTTCCAGTCACCGGCCGGCGGCTGGCGCACGATCATGGCCTACGCCTGCTCGAGCGCGACCTGCACGCGCATCAACTACTGGTCGAATCCGACCAAGACCTATGGCGGCCGCGCGATGGGTACTGCGGCGAGCAACGACAACGCCCGCGTGCTGAACAACACGCGCGCCACGGTCGCCGGCTTCCGCTGAGATCGGCCTGACGTCATGGGCGGCGCAACGCCGCCCATGACGCGTTGCACAAATCTATTGATATACGGATTCATTCGGTCGCCGATCTGCGGGCGGACGTCACAAAACCGCCAATTGCATTCGCTCGGCGCTTGACCGCTGTTCCGTCTGCAACCAGAGTCGATCTCCGGCGCGTACAGGTCCTCGCAACCGCGCCGACGAAAGCCACTTCCTTGGCAGGTACGCCGACGCATCGCGCGGCGACCAGGGCCCTGCCGCTATCGAAACTGCACTTGTGCATTAGCGGAGAAAGCACCCATGAACACGCAACTCATTTCGCGCGCCTGCGCCCTGGCCATTGCCGCGCTCGCGGGCCCTGCCTTTGCCGCGGACAGCCATCTGTTCCAGGCCGCCCCAATGACGCCGCTGGTCAACGACGCGGCATTCACCGAGATCGCGAAAGAACCGTCGACCGCGTCGGCGACCATCGTGCTCGCCAACGCTGCGGCGATCGAGACCGACACCGACAAGATCGTGCTCGACCTCGACATCGGCGGCGCGTTGCGCCTGACCGCGCAGCGCACCCAGGCCTATCGCAGCGAGGATGGCACCGTCGTATGGCAGGGTTCGCTGCCCGAGACGCGCGATCTCACCGGCGCGCGCCCGCCGGCTACCGAAATCACCGGCGACCCGAAGAACACCGTCACGCTCGTGCGCGACGGTAATTTTGTCACCGGCAACATCCGCGTACACGGCCAGCTCTATGCCGTGCGGCCGCTGTTCGACGGACGCCATGCGATCGTCGAGGTCGACGAGGCGAAGATGCCGGCCGATCACGACGAAGCCGCGTATCGCCGACTATTCGATGCAGCCGGCCGCGCCGCGCTGACCCCGTCGAAAGCCATAGCGGCCAACACCACCGTGCGCGTGCTGGTCAACTACACCTCGGCCGCGAACAACGCGACGCCGAGCATGTCCGGTCTCATCAACCTCGCGATTTCGGAATCCAACCAGGGCTATACGAACAGCAGCGTCGCGGTCACGCTGCAACTGGCCGGTTCGGGGCTCGTGACCTATACCGAGACCGGCAACTTCAGCACCGAGCTGTCGCGCTACAGCGGCACCAGCGACGGGTACATGGATACCATCCACACGCAGCGCAACAGCGTTACTGCCGACGTGGCTGTCCTCATCATTAACGGCAGCGCCTATTGCGGCCTCGGCTATTTGAACTCCAGCGCCGCATCGGCCTTCACGGTGGTCGCTCGCACCTGCGCGACCGGCTACTACTCCTTCGCGCATGAGATCGGTCACAACTTCGGTGCCAACCATGATCCGGCCAACGCCAGCGGATCGCCGTACGCCTACGGACACGGCTATCAGTACCCGGCCGGAAGCTGGCGCACCATCATGGCCTACGCCTGCTCGGGCGCGAGCTGCACGCGCATCAACTACTGGTCGAACCCGAACAAGACCTATAACGGCGTCGCGATGGGCACCGCGGCAAAGCACGACAACGCACGCGTGCTGAATCAGCGCGCGGCGACGGTCGCTGCGTTCCGCTGAGGCCGGCGCGATAACGACCGCCGCTCACGCATTCGCCCCTCCCTCGCGTTAGCAGGGAGGGCTTCTCTCATCGCCCGGCGGCAGCGGCAGCGATCAGCTACCCGTTCCGACGCGATAAGGCGGGGGCCAGCGGTTGAGCAGGGTTCCCGTCGAACGCACGGGATAGGCGCGAATGACGTGACGGAACGGCCGGCAGCCGGCCACAGTCAGCTGGCTCGAAACCGGCTGCAGTTCAGCCGCGTCGCTGGTTGCCAGATAGAGTTCCGAGCGGAGGCCAACGATGGCGGCGCGCTGACTGCGCGCGAGCCGCGTCGCCGCCTTGGAGACGAAAGCCTGGCCTTCGCAGGCCGGCGCGTCAAAGTAGACATAGGGCGCGTACGGGTGCTCGATACCATCCCGGCCAAGGAAGACCTCGACGAAGCCCTGCGGTGGGGGGCCGGCCTCGTAGCGACTTGCGAAGATCAGCTCACCGTAGGGCAGCGATGCGCTGCCGCCGAGGTCGAGCAGCGCGAATAGCTGTTCACCCTGCGGCGTCTGCAGCAAGTGTCCCACCGCCGATCCGTTCGACGCCTCGACCAGATCCGATGCCGACGACGCGGCACCCAGCGACAGCAACAATGCAGCAAGCCAATAGCGGCCGACCCGTGGTCGGTGCTGAGTGTTCATAGATTCCCCCTGTGGTACGACGCCACTGCACTCCTGCCGCAGCATCCAGGTAGAGTTTGCGGCATCCGTGCCGGCCATTCATGACGCGATGACCGCGACACAGAAGTTCACCGACGCATTACCATAGCGGCGCCTCTCACCACCTGCAGACCGTCATGTTTGATCTCATCGACCTCAAGCCGGAGCACTTCGAAAACCTGATCGGCCAGACGCTGCCTGTCGTCGAGAGCGTGTTCGGTTTTGAGATTAGCGCCGTCGAGCGACTGAACTCACCATCGCCGCGCGGGACGCCGTTCTCGGTGACACTGCTGGCGCCATCGCAGACGCGCGGCGGCCAGGGCGTCTACCACCTGGAACACCCCGAGCTCGGCACCCTGTCCCTGTTCCTGGTGCCGATCGACATCGTCCAGGGGCGCGCCCGATTCGAGGCCGTCCTCAACTGAAGCCGTCGCCGGTGCGGCACACGCGACCATTTCGGCACGAGCACGGCTCGCGACCATCAGGCGGCACGGCAGCTTGCTTCGCTTAAAGAATCCCGTGTTTTTCAACCGCGATCACGCGCGCGGCTAAGCTGGCCAGCCCAGGAAATCGTAGACGCCCCGGTTCTCGATGAGCCGGAAGCCGAGTCGCTGGTACAGCCTCTGTGCCGGATTGGCTGGCTCGACATGCAATGTGAGCTGCTGGCCTCGCTGCTGCACATGTGCCTGCAGGGCACGAACGAGCGCGCCTCCGATGCCGTGGCCGCATTCGGTACTCAGCAGGGCAATGTCCATCAGTCGCACTTCGCTTGCCCCGGCGCGCAGATAGAGACGTCCGATCGGCACGTCATCGCGCAGGATCAAGAGCAATTCGGCACCGGGATAGTGTTCGCGGTAGTGCGCGGACTGCAGCCGGCTCTGCTGGGCGAGAAAGTCGCGCTTGGCCGCTTCGGGCCAGTCCACCGGACGCAATTCTTCCCAGCGCGTATCGGCGTAGAGGGCCGTGACGAATGCCACGTCCTGCGCCGTTTCCTCCCGTAGACCCAGGCGCTCGTCGTGACCGACGAGCGCCTGGGTCAACGTATTTGCAAAGCACTCCGCCACTGCTGCCATCAAGCCGCAGCGCGCACGGAGAACACGACATAGCCGAACTGCGGAGCGCTGCCATCACGCAGCGTCACGGCGTCGCTGGCGACGTCAGGCAGGCTGACGTCGGCCAGACGCACGGGACGCACGTTGGCGTTGAGTGTGAGCAGGTAGCGCCCAGGGGCCAGTTGAGCATGGACATCACCTAGGAAGCCCACGCTGGCAACGCCATGCGACAGCACGTCACCGGCAAGACGGCGCTCGACGCGCAATCCGGCCACGCCGTCACGGGCAGCCTCAAAGCCGAACGGCTTGCTCACGGGCGAAACCGCGCCCCGGTCGAACGCGGCGATACGGAATGGTCTAAGCCCCGCATCGGTCACGAACATCGCTTCCACAGCGACTGATTCGAAGGCATCCGGGAACGCGAGTGCATCGATGTCGATGCGCACGCGTGCCTGTTCGCCGCATGCTGCCGCGCAGGTATGCAAAGCCTGCCAGTAGCGTTGCGCACCTTCGCCTTCCAGGCGCGCGAGTGAGAGGCCGGGCACCGTCGCCGGTGCCGCGGCCAATAGAGGGACGGGTAGAGACGCCGCTACCACCGCGCCTGCCCCCCGCAGACTGTTCTGAAGAAATTCGCGACGTCGCATATGCACTCCCAGTGCTTAGGTCAGGTTCGCGGCGGAAATACCCCTTGCAGGGCGATGCAGAAATAGAACGTGAGATACGGCTGCATGTTGTTGTGCGGCTGGTCTCCTCCGGCGGGCGCAAGCGCTTCGGGTGCCATCATACCGAGGCTTGCACCTGCCGGTGTGGCGTAGGGCTGGGCGCCGATGATGCGGGCCGGCGAGTTGCCCGTCGGGACCTGCGCATCGGCGGGAGCGCCGCTGGCGTTGAAGGCATGCGAATGCGAAGGGATTTCCGATTCGAGCAGGCTGACGGTTTCCGAACCGCCCGTTTCACCAAGGTCACGAAGCGACAAGCCCGGCCCCTGACCCCAGAACATCGGTGCTCTCCCCTGCAGATCGGGCAAGGCAAAATTCGACTTGCCGTTACCGCCATAGGTAGTGCCCAGCAACGAGAACAGTGCGGTGTTCTGGGAAAGCGGCAGTAGCTGTCCATCACACCAAGCCCAGCCACGGGGGGCGAAATTGAACGGAAAAATACGGATTTCGGCAACGAAAGGATCGGCCATGTCTGTCTCTCCTCAGGTCGGCGACGGGAAAATGCCAAACAGCGAAATGATGAAGCTGACGCAGAGATAGGGCTGCATGTTGTTGTGTGGCTGGCTGCCACCCACACTGCCCACGCTGCTGGCCGCCATCTGCACCGCCCCCGGCGTCGTCTGATAGCCGTCAAAGGTCGACGACTGCGCGACGACGGAGTTGATCGGGCTTGTATTCGACGCGATCGACACGGTGCCCAGTGCCGGATGGCTATGGGCCGGAATCTGCTGCACGGTCAGAGTGATTTCCTCGGCCCCGCCGGTTTCGGCCAGGACGAAACCATTGCCCTGGTGCAGCGGTATACGCCCGCGCAAATCCGGCACTGCGAACGTGCTCTGACCGTCGCCGCCGTAGGTTGTGCCTATCAGGTTGAACAGAGTTTCGTATTCCGAGATCGGGAGCAGGCTGCCATCGCAGAACACCCAGCCGGCCGGGGCGAAATTGCCTCCGAACATCCGGATCTCACCAACATAAGGTTGTGCCATTTGTTTGTCCTCAAGTCGCCGACGGGAAGATGCCCTGCAATGCAATGCAGAAGCTCAGCGTCAGAAATGGCTGCATGTTGAGGTGGGCCTGTGAACCGCCGACATTCGCTACCGTGGACGACGCCAGCGGCGTGAGATTGGCCACAGGGCCATAGAACGGCAGCGCGGGCGTGCCGAACAGATTGCCGACTGGCACGGCGGGATTGGCGTCCCCAGCCTTGGTGGTGCCGTTCATCACATGAACATGGGTCGGTATCTCGGCGATGCTCAGGGTATGCGCCTGTTCACCGCCACGCTCGCCCAGCGTATGGCTGCTACCGACATGGATCGGCGTACGCGAGCGCAGATCCGGCAAGGCGAAATTGACACGACCATCCCCGCCAAAGGTAGTGCCCAGCAACGAAAACAGCCCCTGATTCTGATTGATCGGCAGTAGCTGCCCGTTGCACAAGGCCCACCCTCGGGGTGGGAATACGAAGCTCATGATGCGTATTTCTGAAAGAAACGGCTCTGCCATCACGTGTCTCCTCGGGGCTGGATGGGGAGCCCCTTTCTCCCCCTGAAACTGATGCCGGACGAACGCCCATCAGGGCGGAACGATCGGCGCCGTCGTGGTCAGCGCGCAGCCCGCACTGGCACTGGTGCTGGTGCTGCCCAGGTTGTTGCCCACGAGTTCTGCATTCGCCGAGGCCGCGCCTGTTGGCGCACGATCGAACAGCTCGCAGGTCGATGTGCTGGTTTCAATCAGGGCCAGGCAGACGCCGGTGAGATCAAAGGCACAGCCACCGCTGGGCACCGCAACCGTATTGGCCGCGATATCGGCACGGAGCGCGTTGCAGGTCGTCGCGCAATTGGATTGCACCAAGATGCCCGACAGCGGAAGGTTGGCCGGCAGTGAATCGGTATTGACCGAATTGTTGGTAACTGTGGCATCCATGCGTCCGGTGCCGTTGCGGTTGACGACCTCGATACCGCGACCGTTGCGCGTCTCGCGCACGGTCGAGTTGGTCACGATGTAGCGCTTGCTGCCGTTGTCGTTACCGATCACGCGGATGCCGTTGCCGATGACCGAGCCCGAACCGATCGAGCCGGCGGTACCGATACGCACGTTGTCGATGCGGCCATTGACCGTACCCGTGCTCGGAACGCCCTGGTTGGAATTGAGTGCATGGCTGCCGCTGGCGACGGTGGAATTGATCGTGTTGTCGTTGATGTTGAAGGTCAGGTTCGACCCCTGCACCAGCGAGGCATCGACCGCGAGCACGTTGTTGCTGAAAGTATTGCCCTGCACCGTCACGCTCGGCATCGAGGTGTTGTTGTTGCCGGCGATCTGCACGCCCATGGAGCGGGCATTCAGGATCTGGTTGTTGTTCACGGTGATGGCCGTGAACACGGGCGTGCCAGTGACACCTTCGATCAGCACATGGTGGTTGCCGGTGGTCGCGCCGTTGCTGTTGAACGTGTTGTTGTCGATGTTCAGCGCGTTGAGCGTGCCCGCGGTGTTCTGCACATAGATGCTGTTGTGGGCCGAGTTGGTGAAGGTCGAGTTCGTCACGCCGGACGTGCCACTGAGCTCGGTGAACTGCATGCCTTCGTGCAAGGTCGTCGAGCCGTTGTTGGTCAGCGTGCAGAAGTTGCAGGTGAACCCATTCACGGTCGCACCGTTGACGCCGTCGTCGGCACCGCCGGTGATGAGCATGCGGGTCAGACTCACACCGCGCGTCGTGTTCAGCGATACACCCACACCGGTCGATGCCTGGATCGTGCCGCCACTGTTGGCCGCGGCCGCACCGGTGACGGTCAGGCCGCCGGCGTTGCCGGTGTTGTTGAGGCGGATGCCGTTCGGCGCGCCGTTGGAGCTGACGCGTTCGAACGTGACGCCGGTCGCGGTGATGACATGCGTGTCGATGTTGATGGCGCGGCCGGTGGTGCTGACCGCCGTGCTGCCTGCACCCGTCACGCTGACGTTGCCGCTGCCGGTCGCGTTGAAGGCCGTACCAGTCGTGGTGGTCAGGTTGGTCGCACCCGAGAAGTTCGTCGTCGCCGCACCGTTGTTGTTGAGCTGGATCGCGTTCGCCGTCGTCGTGGAGAGGGTCTTGGCTCCGGTGAACGCGATCGTTCCGCCGGTGTTGGCGTCGACGCGGATGCCGCTGACGGCATTGTTGGTCTTCGTGATGGTGCCGGCGAACGTGAAGGTCGGCGCGCTGCCGTTGACCACGACCGCTTCGTTGGTCGGGTTGTTGATGCTCGAACCGGCGTTGCTAAAGCCGATGGTGCCGGCCGATCCGTTGGTCACGTCGATGGCCGCATCGCCACCGTTGAGCGTGACCACGCCGGTTGCGCTGAAGCCGCCGTCGACGTTGTTCAGCTGTACGCCGGTGCCGTTGGTCGCACTGAGCGCTCCGCTCAGCGTGATGTTGCCGCTGGGCTTGGCACTGACGTCGATCAGGGCGCCGGCGCTGGTCTTGCTGATGGTGCCGGCATAGGTGATCGCGACCGTGCTGCCGTTCTGCACCAGGAACGCCGACGCCGTGGCCCCGCTGAGTGCGCCGGTTCCGAGGTCGACACTGCCGCTGACGTTGTCGAGCAGCAGATTGTTCGTACCGCTGGTCGAGGTGAACGTTGAGAACACCGAACCCGCCGACATCACACCGTTGACGAGATTGAGCGCCTGGCCGGCTCCGGTCTTGCGCACGTCGTCGTAGATCGTGAGCGTACCGAAGTTGGTACCGACGATACCGGAGGTGCTGGCCGCGCCGATCTCCACACCGCGGACGGTGTTGTTGGACGTCAGCGTGATCGCAGCACCGGCACCATTGGTCAGTACCGGCGGCGTCTGGTCGACCAGCGGACGCGTGATGCTGTTGGCCGGCGGCGTGATCGCAAATTCGGTATCGAAGTCGTTG
>JAAFHE010000160.1 GCA_013298265.1 Lysobacterales bacterium
CTTGCCGCCGAGTTCCAGCGAGGTTTTCTTGAACTGCCGTGCCGCGCCCAGCGCGATCTGCGCACCGACGCGCGTGGAGCCGGTGAAGGAAATCGCCTTGACCGCAGCGGCGTCGACTAGCGCCTGGCCGGTCTGCGCGCCGCTGCCGTGCAGGATGTTCAGCACGCCGGGCGGAAAGCCGACGTCGATGCTGGCCTGGGCCAGCATCCAGGCTGTCAGCGGCGTGACCTCGGAGGGTTTCGCGAGCACGCAGTTGCCGGCCGCGAGCGCCGGCGCGATCTTCCACGTGAACAGATACAGCGGCAGATTCCACGGGCTGATGCAGGCAACCGTGCCGAGCGGCTGGCGCAGGGTGTAGTTCAGGGCGCGGTCTTCCATCGCATGCGCTTCGCTGGACCATTGAGTGATTGCCGCGGCGAAGAAGCGCAGGTTGCTGACTGCGCGGGGAATGTCGACGCTGCGCGCGAGCTGCAGCGGTTTGCCGCTGTCGCGCGACTCGGCCAGCGCGAAGGCTTCCAGCTGCTGTTCGATCAGGTCGGCGAGCCGGTTCAGTAGCTGCGCGCGGTCTCCGGCAGGCAGCCGCGACCACGCCGGAAACGCGCGCTGTGCCGCTTCGGCCGCGAGCGCGACGTCGGCCGCGTCGGAATCCGGGCAGTGCGCAAGGAGCTGGCCCGTGGCCGGTTCGACTACATCGAGATAGCGGCCGCTGGCCGGCGCGGTCAGGCGACCGTCGATGAGGTTGCTCAGGGTCTGGATGGTCATGCCCCGATGGTAGCGTGTGTTCGGCGGCGCTCGGAGTGTCTGGTCTGTGATGCGCTGTGCTACGGCTCGTGCTCGTCGTCCGTCTCGTGCGCGATCGTGATCGCGCGTGCATGGCGCAGACCGATCTCGTGGAGTTGCTGGAGCTCATGCGCGTCGCGCCGCGGCGGTTGGCCGCCGGCCGCGCGCCACAGCAGCAGCGGGTTGCAGAATGCCCAGAGCATGCCGGTCAGCACCGACATCACGGTGTAGGGGAGGCCATCGTTATGCCACCCGTCGCCCGGCACCGCATCAGGCAGCAGCCGGAACCAGACGCCGAGTACGGCGCACTGGACCAGCACGAGCACGACGATGGGCCGGCCCAGCCCGTCGATGTGATCGGGCGTGGCGGAAAACCGGCGCAAGCCCCAGGCTGCCGTCGCGCCCAGGGCCAGCGCCAGCAGCAGCGGCAGCAGGCCCGCCACCCACACGAGCACGGCCGCGACTCCCATGCGCAGCCAGCCCATGTAGCCCTCCGTCATGCTGAACAGCCAGCCGGCGCGGTCGAGCGCCTGGATGGTGCGGGATCCGTCGAGTCCGATCAGCAGCGTCTGCGCCGCGACGATGGCGGCCAGGACGGTGGTGCGGGCGGTGGACGGTTGCACGCAGCGGTACCTCGATGGCACGAACCCGCGCCGCCTGCGCGGCGCACGGTGACAGTGTGCGTCTCAAGGTCTCCATCGGTTGCCGCCGTGTGTTGCGGCTGCACCGGTTTGACGTTGCGAGTCTTGTCTGTCCGCCGGGGTTGTCCCATCGCGGCGCTGAGCCAGGCCCGTACCGGACGATCAGCTCGCCGGGGGGATAGCCCAGGCAACTTACGGCGTTGCGGCCGCCGCTTTGCGCGGCAACAACCGGACGGACTGCCGGTTCACAGCGACTGCATGCGCCCGCCGTCGACCGGCAGGTTGACGCCGTTGATGTAGGCCGCGGCCGGTGAGGCGAGAAATGCGATTGCTGCGGCGATTTCCTCGGCGCCGGCAAAGCGGCCCGCCGGCACGCTGGCGAGCATCGCCTGTTCGATGTCCTGCTCGCTCTTGCCGGTGACCTGTATGCGGTCGCGAACGATCTGATCGAGACGCTGCGTCCGCGTGTAGCCGGGCAATACGTTGTTGACCGTGATGCCATAGGGGCCGAGCTCGGTCGCGAGCGTCTTGGCCCAGCTCGCCACCGCACCGCGGATCGTGTTGGACACGCCGAGGTTACGGATCGGCTCCTTGACCGAGGTCGAAATCACGTTGATGACGCGGCCGTAGCCGGCTTCGCGCATGCCGGGCAGCACACACTGCAGCAGGGCGTGACTGGCGAGCAGGTGATGCTGGAAGGCGTCGACGAAGGCCTCGGCCTTGGCCGATTGTGCCGGTCCGCCGGGCGGCCCGCCGGTGTTGTTGACGAGGATCTGCATCGGTGCGGCGTACGCAGTACTTTCCACTTTGCGGCGCAGCGTTTCGGTGTCGGCCATGTCGGCGGCGATGAAGCCATGCGTCTGCGCCGCATGCACGCTTGGCAGCGCGGCCACGACGGCGGCCAGCGATTCCGCGTTGCGTGCGAGCACGGTGACGTTCGCGCCGAGCAGGGCGAGTTCATGCGCTGCAGCGCGCCCGATACCTTGCGAGGCGCCGCATACCAGCGCGTGACGGCCGTTCAGATCGAGCTGCATGGGTGTCTCCGTTGGCAAGCCGAGCGCGTTAAGCCGCCCCTTGAAGGGGAGCGCGTGTTCACTACGTTGGGGGATCGGACGGGCACTTGCCGAAGGCTTCGACGCTAAGCCAGGCCGCGTGCGATCTTGTGAACCATACGCGGCAGCAGTTCTTCGTCGCTGTCGCCGCGCGGTATGTCCATGGTGTCGAGGTCAAAGCCCATGATCGCTGCGTCTTCTTCGTCCAGACCGTCGAATTCGCGGAAATCCGCATCGAGCAAGGCCATGCGCGCGGCGGCTTCGTCGTCGTAGCGCAGGTATTCGCCGGTGGCGCCGAACACTTCGGCAATGCCGCTGTCGAGCACATCCAGGCGCGACCAGATCAGCGTGTCGCCGAAGCCGGCGCACCACCAGTAGGTTTGCGCCGGTATCGCGGCGGTACTGTCGGTGCTTTCGGTTTCTTCGCTCATACCACGACTCCAGTGATGCGCAGTACCAGCAGTAATGCCGCGCAGGCGCCGCCGATGGCGATGGCCCAGGCGGCGATGCTGCCAGGAAGGGCGAGGAAGCGCAGGTCCCGGTCGCCCGAGGTGCGCCAGGCCAAGCGCAGGAACCAGCCGAACGCACGCGGCGAGAACGGCGTTGCGCCCATCTGCGGACGATCCTGCGGATGCCGGTCGCGCAGTTGCGTCGCGACCAGGGGCCAGCTCATGACATAGGCGGTCAGGCCGAAGATGGCGAAGCCGAGCGCCAGCAGTAGAAGGAACAGCACGTTCAAAACTCGGCGTGTCCGGGAACGCGCGGATACGGGATGGCATCGCGGATATTGGCCAGGCCGCAGGTGTAGACGACGAGGCGCTCGAAGCCCAGACCGAAGCCCGCGTGCGGCACCGTGCCATAGCGACGCAGGTCGCGATACCACTGGTAGTGGACCGGGTCGATGTGCATCTTGGCCATGCGTGCATCGAGCAGGTCGAGGCGTTCCTCGCGCTGCGAGCCGCCGACGATCTCGCCGATGCCCGGTGCGAGAATGTCCATCGCGGCGACGGTCCTGCCGTCGTCGTTGAGACGCATGTAGAAGGCCTTGATCTGTTCCGGATAGTTCATCACGACGGCGGGGCGTCCGACATGCTGCTCGACGAGATAGCGTTCGTGCTCGGTCTGCAGGTCCATGCCCCATTCGACCGGGAACTCGAAGGTCTTGCCGGAGTTCTGCAGGATCTTTACGGCTTCGCTGTAGTCGATGCGGGCAAACGGCGCGTCGATGAAGTTTTCCAGGCGCGTGATCGCGGTCTTTTCGACGCGTTCAGCGAAGAACGCCATGTCGTCGCCGCGCTCGTTCAGCACCGCACGGAACACGTATTTCAGCAGCGCTTCGGCGAGGTCCGCGTCGGCGGACAGGTCGGCGAACGCGATTTCCGGCTCGATCATCCAGAACTCGGCCAGGTGGCGCGAGGTCTGCGAGTTTTCCGCACGGAAGGTCGGGCCGAAGGTGTAGACCTTGCTCAGAGCCAGGCAGTAGGCCTCGACGTTGAGCTGGCCCGACACGGTCAGGAACGCGTCCTTGCCGAAGAAATCCTTGGAATGATCGACGGCGCCCTTGTCGGTGCGCGGCAGGTTGGCGAGGTCCAGTGTCGATACGCGGAACATCTGGCCGGCGCCTTCCGCGTCGCTGGTCGTGATGATCGGCGTGTTGATCCAGTAATAGCCGTTCTCGTGGAAGAAGCGGTGCACGGCCTGCGCGAGGCAATGGCGTACACGTGTGATCGCACCGAAGATGTTGGTGCGCGGGCGCAGGTGGGCGACCTCGCGCAGGAACTCCATCGAATGCGGCTTGGGCTGGATCGGATAGGTCTCGGGATCATCGACGAAGCCGGTGACGTCGATGGAGGTGGCCTGGATCTCGAAGCTCTGGCCCTTGCCTTGGGACTCGACGACGGTGCCGGTGGCGATGACACCGCAGCCGGCGGTGAGCCTGAGCACGTCGGTTTCGTAGTTCGGCAGCGTGTTCGGTGCGACGATCTGGATCGGGTCGAAGCAGGAGCCATCGCTGAGATTGACGAACGAAAGGCCGGCCTTGGAATCGCGCCGGGTGCGTACCCAGCCGCGGACCGTGATTTCGCTGCCGATCGGATGCGTCCCGGCCAGTGCGGCCTTGATGCTGACTACCGCCATGGATCTCTACTCCGCCAAATCGTGGGGCGCCGGGCGCGCCGGGAAAGCCCGCGATGATAGCGGAACTGCGCTGCGGCGGTCGCGGGCCTTGCTTTCAGTCGTGCCGGCCCCATGCCGTGCGGCACTTAGCGCTACGTGTTATTGGTAGTCCCGGCCAACGTACTTAGAATTCCCTTATGTCCATTTCCCTGTCCCCCGCCGCGCGTCAGCGCATGCTCGATTTTCTGGCCCGCGATACGACGGCGAAGGCCGTGCGGTTTGGCGTCAAGCGCACCGGCTGTTCCGGCTACAGCTATGTCGTCGACCTGACCGACACGATCAGCGACGAAGACCAGTGGATCGACGACGCCGGCGTCAGCCTTGTGGTCGATCGCAAGAGCCTGCCGCTGGTCGACGGCACCGCTATCGACTTCCAGAAGACCGGTCTCAATGCGGAATTCGTGTTCAACAATCCGAACATGACTGGCGAGTGCGGTTGCGGCGAGAGCTTCACCGTCGGCTGAAGTGGCGGTTTGTTGCTTTTGTCGGCAGCTCGCCGCGTTTCCCCTAAGGCCGGCCCGACGAACTCGGGCCGGCCCTGCGTGCGGCTCAGTCCGCCGCTGGTTTCTTCGCGCTGACGCTGTCGATCAGCTTCATCAGCGCATCGATCTGCGGAATCAGCGCGTGGTTCGGATAGGCGCCACGAATCTGCGTCAGCAGCGACTTCGCTTCCACGTCCTTGCCCATGCGCTCGCTGAGCAGGCGTGCCGCCAGCAGGTACATCGCCGGGATGTCGGCGCTTTTCGGGTGACGCTTGTGGAAGCCGTTGATCAGGCGCAGCGCGAGCTGCGCATGGCCGAGCGTCGATGCGCGCTGTGCCAGGCGCGCGTTCGATTCGGCGTCGGTGACAACGAAGGCCGGATCGAGATCGGTCAGCTCGCGGCATAGCTCCACGGCAGTCTTCTCCCTGTCCTGCGCCAGCAGCACCGGCAGCCATTCCCTGCCGTGGCGGACCAGCTCGTTCCGGTCGCCCTTGAGCCGCACGAGCTTGCGGTACTGCGTGTGTACGGCCTCGGTGCCGCCGCGCTCGCGCAGATGTGCTTGCAGCGCCTCGGTGGCCATGTCGGTCTCGCCGTCCCGCACCATCTGTGCGGCTTCGTCGAGGATGTACTGGTCCGTATCGGCATTGCGATGAAGCTTCAGCACGGGCGCGGTCTCGGGCGTGAACCCGAGTTCGTCCTGGTACTGCCAGATCAGATAGCCCATCAGGTGGAAGGTGGCGATCAGCGCATAGCCGGAAATGAAGTAGAACACCGGCAGACCGATGGCCAATGGCAACAGCTTGACTAGCCAGGCCTGGGCGTTGCCGGCACTGATGAAAATCACGAGGATCAGGCCGAAGGCGACGAAGTAAGGCCATCCCAGCCGCGTCATGATCTGGATCCAGGTGCCGGGATTCAGTGCATGGCCGAGGTTCTGGTCGATCGCGAGCGACATCACCGCGCCGGGGTATCCGACCAGCATGACGACACACAGAGCCAGGCCGATCCAGCCGAGCAGGACGATCAGCAGCACCGCCGCGATGATGAAGATCAACTGCAGCCAGATTGCCAGCCAGCCGGAAGACTGGGCGGTCTCGCCCATTCCCTCGGGCGGCTCCATGCGGCCGTTGGCTGTGGCGCGCAGCACCTCGAAGGCAAAGCGGTACAGCGCCACCGTGACGAGCAGATCCAGCAGCCAGCCGGCGAGCCCGGGCAGAAGACCGAGCAGCCGCGCGAGCGCCAGCACGCCGATCGTGATCATGGCGGCCGGTTTTGCCGGATAGAGGGTGATTTCGCTCAGCCGCTGCCAGAACGGCACGATGGGTTGGTCGGTCATGAAAGTCCGCTTGTCAGCTATGGAGTGGGTAAAACGCTCAGCGCTTGCCGCCCATGATCGAGCCGAGCACGCCGCGCAGGATCTGGCGGCCGAGCTGGTTGCCGACCGAGCGCATCGCCGACTTGGCGGTCGCTTCGATGACGCCCTGGCGCCGGCCGGTGCCGAACAGCGCGCCCTTGATCATGTCGCCCCAGCCGTTGGACTCATCGGCGCTCTTGCCGGCCTTTTTCTTCTCGGCCGGTTCGGCGTCTTCGGCAGACGCCGCGGTTTCCGCGTTGCGCGCGGCGATTTTCTCGTAGGCCGATTCGCGGTCGATGGCGGTGTCGTACTTGCCGCCGACCGGCGAACGCGCACGTATCGCGGCGCGCTCGGCGTCGCTGATCGCGCCGATGCGGCAGCCTGGCGGCACAATGAAGGCGCGTTCCACCGGCAGCGGTATGCCGCCATCCTGCAAGGTGGTCACGAGGGCTTCGCCGACACCGAGCTGGGTGATGATGTCGGCGACTTTCTTGATCTTTGGATTCGGGGGGAAGGTTTCAGCAGCGGCCTTGACCGCTTTCTGGTCGCGCGGCGTGAACGCCCGCAGGGCATGCTGCACGCGGTTGCCCATCTGGCCGAGGATGGTCTGCGGCACGTCGTCCGGGTTCTGCGAACAGAAGTACACGCCGACGCCTTTTGAACGGATCAGCCGCACGACCTGCTCGACGCGCTGTACCAGCGCGGGCGGTGCATCGTCGAACAGCAGGTGCGCCTCGTCGAAGAAGAACACGAGCTTGGGCTGGTCGATGTCGCCGACTTCCGGCAGTCGTTCGAACAGTTCCGACAGCATCCACAGCAGGAAGGTCGAATACAGCTTGGGCTTGAGGATGAGCTGGTCGGCGGCCAGCACGTTGATGATGCCGCGGCCGCCCATGTCCTGACGCAGGAAGTCGGCGAGGTCCAGTCCCGGTTCGCCGAAGAACTGGTCGCCACCGGCCTGGTCCAGGCTCAGCAGCGCACGCTGGATCGCCGCAATCGATGGCGAGGAGATCAGGCCGTAGCGTTGCGAGATGACCTTCGCGTTTTCGGCGGCGAAGGTCAGCAGCGCGCGCAGGTCCTTGAGGTC
>JAAFHE010000161.1 GCA_013298265.1 Lysobacterales bacterium
CGCCGGCGATCACGATGCGGCCCTGCTGCGGCTGCAGGATGCCGGCGAGGCAGCGCAGCAGCGTGGTCTTGCCTGAGCCGTTCGGTCCTATCAACGCGGCGAATTCGCCGGCCTGCAGGCGCAGGTCGACGCCATCCAGTACGCGTTGCGGCCCGTAGGCATGAACCAGGCCGGCAATTTCCAGGACGGACATCAGACAGCACTCCGGGCAACAACGTAGTGGCGCGCGGCCAGCGCGATGGCGAGCAGCGGCACGATGACGACGAACTGATAAGCGAGCAGCAGCAACAGCACGACTTCCGCCGTCGCCCGGATGCGCGCCAGATGCGGGCGATGGCGGTAGCGCCAGCTCAGGCACAGTGACAAAAGGCCACCGAGGCCGATTGCGACGATGAATCCCGCCGCGACCCAGGGCTTGGCGGACTGCAGCAGCAAGCCACCGGCACCGAGTACGCTGGCGCAGCACCAGGCGAACAGCGGATAGCGCAGCGTGCCGGCGGCAAAGCGATCGAACGGCAGCGGCAATGCCGCGAACAGCTGTGTCGCGCGTACCAGCGTGTACTCGCTGGCGCGCAGCGCAAGGCCGTACCAGATCAGCGCGATGCCCAGCAGCAGCAGGCCGGTCAGCGGCAGCAGCGGCATGCCCATCGGCACCAGCAGGCCCAGTGCGAGGAACTGCCAGGTGCGTCCACCCGAACGCCAGCGACGCACGGTCTCGCGCCGCTGCCAGTCGGGCAGGTTGCGCAGCTGCGGATGATCCAGCGCGCGCAGGGGCAGCAGCGCCGCGCTGGAATGGGCTTGCGGTACTTTGGCGTGTGTGCGCGCACCCAGCCGGCGCACGGCCAGGTATCCCAGGCCGCTGCCGAGCCAGAAGCCGAGGCTTGCGGACGTCAGCAGGGGCACGAACCATGGCGTGGACCTGCGCGACAGCGCGACGATGCCGGCCAGCACGAACAGCACGACGACATTGCCGAACGCGGTCAGCAGGATCGCGTTGAGATGCAGGCTGCGCCGGGTCGCCGCCTGGGGCACGGGGGCCGCGCCCCACCAGCCCAGCCGCAGTTCCTGCAGCAGTGCCAGGGTCGAGCTGCGGCACATCGCAAAGCCGAATGCGGCGAAGGCGACCGCAATCGTCAGCGGTTGCGCGGCGAGCAGGCGCAGTACCAGGCCGATGCGATCACCGTCGATGCGCGAAACACCGGCGCCGACGAGAAACAGCAGCGCGCCACCCGCAACGAGATGGAACAGCGTCTGCGGCCACAGGCGCAGCAGACGCCGCGCGCGATTGCCAGCGACGCGGCGGGTTTCCTGCAAGCGGGGATGAAAGTAGGCAGCCATTTGTGCGAGTGTTGCAGGCGCCGGTGGCTGCCGCATGGGCCACGAGTTGGGTGCATTGCCGCAATGCCGATCAGCGAAACCGATCTTTCCGCACCGCTGCCTTTGCCGTCGGGTCTCGTCGCTGAACTGCGCGACGCCTATGCGCATCCGCCGCGCGCTTATCACAATTTCGATCATGTGCTGGAAGTGCTCGGCCATTTCGCCACGGTCGCGCGCGAACCGGGCTGGGACCAGCCGGCCGAGGTGTTTCTCGCGCTGCTGTATCACGACGCGATCTACGACGCCGGGCGCAAGGACAACGAGGCGCGCAGCGCGGACTTCGCGCGGTCGGCCATCGCGCGCTGGCTGGACGGGCAGGGTGTGGATGCCGCACGCGTGGCCGGACTCATTGCCATGACGGCCAGGCACGGGCACTGGGACGCGTCGGCGCTGGATCGCGATGCGGCGCTGTTCCTCGATTGCGACATGGCGATACTGGCGGCCGAGCCGGCACGCTTCGATGCCTATGACAAGGCCATCGCGCAGGAATACCGCGGCAAGCTGCCGGCGTGGATGTTCCGTCACTACCGGCGCCGCTTCCTGCGTGGCCTGCTCGCGACGCCACGCATCTTCGTCTCGGGCTGGTTTCATGCGCGCTGCGATGCGGCGGCGCGTGCCAACCTCACGCGTTGCCTCGACGGCGGCCGCAGTGCGCTCAAGGCCAGCGCGGGGCGCTAGTCGAAGACAGCGGAACCATTCGCGACGCAGACGCTGGAACCATGCCGCCCGCCGACCGATGCAGGCTTATAACGATCGGCCATCGCGCCATCGGCGCGCTCTGCTACCGTGACTGCATGAGTAACGAGGAAACCGCTCCCGCGCTGCTGGCGACGGTGGAGCCCGAATTGCGCCGCGTCGGCTTCGCCTTCGTCGCCGGCACCACGATGACTGCACACTTGGCCGAGTGCGGGCCGCTGGATGACTGGGCTGATTTCGCGGCGAGCTGGAACGACCTCGCCGTCGACACCTACATGGCCGATCAGGGCCGCTACCGGCGCCGACGTCACGGCGTCTATGCAACCGATGCCGCGCCACTGCGGCGCGAGCCGGCGCAGCCGCACTACCAGGCGCTGGAATACAACACGCTCAACGGCGGTATCGCGCGCTGGTTCGAGCCGATCGCGCCGCGCTGGGATGCGGGCAGCAGCCTGCCGACGATACTGCGCTACTGCCAGCGCCTGTTCGGCGCGCTCGCGTCGGACGTTGCCGGCTGGCAGATCGAAGTGCACCAGTTCCGCATTGAGGCGCGCGCCGGCGAGCAGGGCTTGCCGACGCCCGAAGGCGTGCATCGCGACGGCGTGGACTACGTGCTCGTGCTGCTGGTCGCGCGCCACAACATCGCCAGCGGCACGACGACGATCCACCAGCCCGATGGCGCGCTGCTAGGCCGCTTCACACTGACCGCGCCGTTCGACGCGGCGCTCGTCGACGATGCGCGGGTCTGCCACGGCGTGACGCCAGTGGAGGCGGTCGATGCGACGGTGCCGGCGTATCGCGATGTGCTCGTCGTGACGTTTCGCGCGCGGCCATAGATGTTTCGCAGCTGGACGGCTGCTGGCCCGCCTCTCTCACGCCGCCTTCTACTGCGGCCGCCGATAGACTCGTCCTGACGCGCGCTGGTCCCTCGTGTCGGCTCGACGTAGTGTCGGCTAGGCGTTCGCCGTCACTGAAGTCCGCGGCGCGCATCAGGACCGGCGTCTCGACGACCGCGCTACGAACGGGTGTGAGAGAGGCGGACTGGAGGCTGAGGACTATGCTCCTTTGCCGGGCGTCGCGGCCCGGAAGCGGCTGAGCTCCTGCGACTCGGCGTTTTCCGGCGCTTCAGCCGGAGCTTGCTAGCGTCCGCCGGGCCTTCCACCGGAGCCTCTTCGTGTTGCGTCGTTCGCTCTTCCTGCTGTCGTTGCTCCTGAGTCCTGCGCTTCCCGTCCTGGCGGACGCGTTGCCGCAATCCTTCCCGTATTCCGTCTATACCGACATGGCCGCGGCCCACGCCGACGACATGGCCGGCCGTGACCTTCTCCAGCGTTTCCTCGCGAGCGATCCGGCGGGACTGCTGATCCGCTTCCCGCCGGGTTCCGATGCGCGCGCGACCATCCACCTGCGTTCAGGCGTGCTGCGCTACGCCGCCGACGACAAGGACGAAATGCGCCTGCCCGACAAGCGCGAGTGGCGACGCGACAATCCGCGCATCGAACTGTCGGTCAGGCCGGTGGCTCTGGCGCTGGACTTCGGCGGCTGACCAGGCGGCAGTCCGCAGCGCCCTCCGGCGCGCGAGACAGTTTTCGATGTCGACGAATGCCGCACTATTGATTGCGTTCGCCGGCGCGGTACTCGCAGTCTTTGCTCAGCAGGCGGATCGGCTACTGGCCTTCGCCGGATCAGCCTGCTCGCGAAACTATTCAGCGTGTCGTGATCGCCGCTTGCGGTTCAGTTCGCGTACGGCTCACACCCATTCGGTAAGGCCTTCGATCTCGTACAGCCGCTGCCAGCTCGGCCGTGCGCGTATGCGGTCGGCAAGCGCTTTCAGTACCGGCCACTCGGTTGCTGGCCGGGGCATGTTTCGCGACCAGCGCATCAGCATCGTCGCGTAGAAGTCCAGCGCACTGGGCTGTTCGCCGAGCAGATAGGGACGCCCGTCGCCGAGCTGGGCAGCGAGCTGGTCGAAGCACTTTTCGACGCGCTTGCGCTGACCTTGCCTGAGCGCGTCCTCGTCCACTGCACCTGCATCGGACGGATAGAACCAGAGACGGAATGCCGGCTGCAGCGTGTTGGCAAGAAACAGCACGCCCTGCAGGAACGCCGCGCGCGTCGTTGTGCCGACCGCGGGTGCGAGACCAGCCTCCGGATGGCGCTCACACAGCAACAGCAGCAGTGCGGCGGTCTCGGCACACGCTTGCCCGTCGACGATCAGCGTCGGCACCGTGCCGTTGGGATTCAGGCTCAGGTACTCGGGGGTGCGGTTGTCGCCGGCCTGGATGTCGATCCGGCGCAGCTCATGTGCTGCGCCGATTTCGAGCAGCAACAGGTGTGGCAGCAGGCTCGCTGCGCCGGGCGAATAGTACAAGGTATACATCGGATGGCTCCGGTTCGGCAGGGCGCGCCAGCATACGAACTGATCCCCAGCGGCGATAGAGCGCGACACCCTGCCGGAAGTCATGCGTACGGCTGGCGGATGCGCCACTGCAACCCTCGCGCGAAAATCTGCATCCAAGGCCGCAATCGCCGACCTGACAGCGGCGATGCCCACTACCGTTACGACGAGGACGCACCATGAAACGCCTGCTGCTTGCTGCCGCGCTGGGATTGAGCCTCACTTTCGCTGCGCAGGCACGCAGCCACAGCATCGATTCCTGCGGCCTGGAAAGTGACTACGACGTGACCATCGACAACTCCGGCCTGTCGTTCCGGCACAGCGGCGGAAACCCGGCCAGCATCGTCATGAACAAGGGGCAGCTGATTGTCGACGGCCGCCCGCTGACGCTCAGCGACACCGATCGCGCCCGTATTGCCGAATACGAGGCAACCGTACGTGCGCTGGTGCCGCAGGCCAAGGCCATTGCGCGCGATGCCATCGATGTCGCCTATGTCGCGGTCAGCGAAGTTGCCGCCGCATTCTCCGACACGGCCGACAGCCCGAATACGCGCCAGCGCCTGGGTGTGCTGCGCGACGAGTTCAAGCTGCGTATCGACGACACCTTCGAAAAGCGGCCCTGGAACGAAGACGAGTTCGATGCGCTCGTCGAGAAAGCCATGGCCGACCTGTTGCCGGTGATCCTGGCGGAAGTCGCCGGCAACGCGATTGCCATTGCCCTGAGCGGCGACGAGGCCCGTGCGGCCGATCTCGAAGCGCGCGGGAAGAAGATCGAGCACGACATCGAGCGCCGCATCGACACGCAGACGGCACAACTGGCGTCGCGCGTCGCCGCGCTGTGCCCCATGGTCGCCCGGCTTGACAGCATCGAGAACAGCCTGGAGCTGCGCCTGGACGGCGGCACGCGCCTGAACCTGCTCGACTTCGAGAAGTGATGGTTTGGCTCGCGATGAGTGCTGAGAGCGGCAGACGTGTCTCTGCCGCAACCGGAAGCAAAAGGATCGCGACTGTCGCCGTCCCGCAGCGCTTTGAACAACCCGTCGTTCACCTGGTCACCTCACGCGTGCCCCCTGCGATGTCCATCGGGATACTCAACGCAGAGCGCGCCATGCAGGACGACGGCCATCGCTGCGACGGCGGCAGTGACTCACGCCAGGAAGGCCACGAAGCGATTGTTCGCCGGCGTATACCGGGCGCTGGGAAGTCGCCTTTCGACGAAGCCCTCTGTTTCGCCGAGCCTATTCCGCGTCGGTGTGCAGATAGTCGCGGCCGCGCTGCATCAGCGTGACGAAGCCGGCCTCGTCGCCGCTGCGCACGGCCGCCAGCAGGGCATGTACCGCTTCGTCGAGCGCGGCCAGCGCCGGGCCGTTGTGCGCGTTGAGGGACTGGATCTCGAAGTACAGGTGCGGGTTCTCGCGTGCGACGCCCTCGGCAATGCCGAGCTGCGCGCCGAACGTCGTCGACGACACGGCCTTGAGGCGCTCCGGATCGACGCCGCTGCCCGCCAACGCCGCAACGAATGCGATGTTCACCGCATGTGACAGGCCGAGCACCAGCGCGATCAGGCGGTCGTGTTCGTCCAGATCCATCTCCACCGTGATCGCGGTCGTCGAGGCGAACAGGCTGCGCGCCGTTTCCAGCGCCTCGCGATCGCCGCTGTCGATGAGTACGACATGGCGTCCGGCCAGCACATTGGCCGAGGGACCGAACATGGGATGGATCGACGTCGCGCGCACGCCGGCCGCGTTGAGCTGCTGCAAGGACTCGCGCAGCGGCGTCTTGATCGAACCCAGGTCGAACACGATGCCCGGTGGTCGGTGCGTGGCAAGCGCGGACAGGATGCGCGCCGCGGCGCGCAGCGGCGTGGCGACGACGATAAGGTCATGGTCGAGCGCGCCCTCGTCCCAACGCTCGCGCTGGGCGAAGCCTGCAGTATTGGCGACGGGATCGGCGATCTCCACCGCGTAGCCCTGCGCGTCGAGGAAGCGGGCGAACCAGGCACCCATGCGGCCGCTGCCGCCGACGAGCAGGGCGCGCTTGCCGCCACCGGCGGACAGCGCGCGTACCGTGTCCTGTTCCTGCCGGGTCAGCGACGCGGCTATCAGTAGCTGCATCAGGCCGGCGGCGAGTTCGGGATCGATGCCGGCCTCGCGTGCATGGCCGCGCACGTTGTCCAGCACTTCTTTCTCGCGCCGGAAATCGCGCAGCGGCCGGCCGCTGCCGCGCTTGCTGCGGCCGATCTCCGCGACGATGTGCTGGCGTTCCGCGGCGAGCCGCACCAGGTCGCGATCGACCCGGTCAAGCTGCGCACGCAATTCCGTAATGTCCATGTGGGTAATCCGCAACAAACGGCGGTCAGCTTAGCCGTGGGGCCGGCGCGCTGCGCGAACGAATCGGAATATGGCCGCGTGCATCGCGACACCCGCTCTCGCCCGGACTTTCCGAGTATCTGCTCTATCCGCTCTGGTGCAGGCCTGGCTTCGCCGCCACAATAGCTGCCTTGCCCAGAATCTGCCGCCTCGGAGGGTGTATGTCACAAGAAGTGAAGGTTCCTGATATCGGCAACTACGCCAATGTGCCGGTGATCGAGATCCTGGTTGCCCCCGGCGACACGGTGAAGAAAGATCAGGGCCTGCTCACGCTGGAGTCGGACAAGGCGACCATGGAAGTGCCGGCACCGTTCGCCGGTGTGGTCAGGGAGATTCGCGTGAAGGTCGGCGACGACGTGTCGGAAGGCTCGGTGGTCGTCACCATGGACGTCGCCGACGCCGCGCCCAGCGCCGAGGGCAAGCCCGCAGCGGCAGCGGCGAAGGCCGAGGCCCCTGCCAAGGTCGAGGCACCCGCACCGACAGAAGCAGCGCCCCCCGCCGTCCGGAGCGAGACGCCTTCGAACGCCGATGCCGCCCGCCCGGGCATTGATGCGGAAGTCGCGGGCCCGCGTACCCCGCCGGTGCCGTTCGACGCGAGTGTCGTCATGCCGGACAAGGTGCCGCATGCGAGCCCCGCCGTGCGCCTGTTCGCGCGCGAGCTTGGCGTCGATCTCAAGGCCATCAGCGGCAGCGGCCGCAAGGCGCGCATCACGCGCGAAGACGTGCAGGGC
>JAAFHE010000162.1 GCA_013298265.1 Lysobacterales bacterium
GTTGTCCCAGAGCGTGACGATATCGGGCGCGCCGGGAAAATGGCAGGACATGCCGATGACGGCAACGCTGTCCGGAGAGATCCCGACACGTGAAACGTCGGCCGACACGGCCGGCGTGACGCCGGCAGCCGCAACCCGTGTCGCGACCGGTTCGGACGCCGGCGCGCTGCGCGCTGGCGCGGCGGCCGCGAGCGCCGCGCCGACCGCACGCACGCTGACGTGCTTGAACAGATCGGTGACGTGGAACGGCTGTGCAAATTCCTCGGCGACGCGGCGTGCGACGGCGACCGCGAGTATCGAATTGCCGCCGATGTCGAAGAACCCCGCGTGCGGATCGACCGTCGTGATGTCGAGCACGTCGGACCAGATGCGCGTGAGCCGCACTTCGAAGTCCTCGGGCACGCCTGTGACGGCCGGCGCCGCAGCCGGTTCATCGCGGCTCAGCCCTTTGGTCAAGGTCGCACGGTCCAGCTTGCCGTTCGCGGTCACCGGCAGCTGCGGCCAGGTTTCGAACACGGTCGGCACGAAGGCTTCCGGCAAGGTCTCACGCAGCGCCGTGCGCAGTGCCGCTGCGTCAAGCGACGCACCCGTAGCCGGGGCCAGGCAGGCTACGAGCTGCTTGCCGCCGCTGTGCTCGCGCACGACGACCGCGCTTTCGCCGACACCCGGCAAACTCAGCAGCGCCGCCTCGACCTCCCCGATCTCGATGCGCACGCCGCGAATCTTGACCTGATGATCGCTGCGTCCGAGGTACTCGATGACGCCGTCCGCATCGCGCCGCACCAGATCGCCCGTGCGGTACAGCCGCGCGCCGGGCTGCGCGCTGAACGGATCGGCGACGAATCGCTCCGCCGTGAGGTCCGGCCTATGCCGGTAGCCGCGCGCGAGTCCGACACCGCCGATGTACAGCTCGCCTATCGCGCCGGTAGCCACCGGCTCGAGTGCTTCATCGAGCACATGGATCTGCGTGTTCCAGATCGGCCGGCCGATCGGAATGTTCGCCCGCTGTGCGCCGCGTTCGCACGCGTAGTACGTCACGTCGATCGCCGCTTCGGTCGGACCGTACAGGTTGTGCAGCCGCGCACTCGCGTTCACCGCGTAGAAGCGCTGCACCACACTGCCCGGCAAGGCCTCGCCGCTGCATACCACATGCCGCAAGCTCGGACACGACAGGTCCGCCGACTGCGACAGGAACGCCGCCAGCATCGACGGCACGAAATGCAGCACCGTGATCGCCTGCTCGTTGATCACCGTGCGCAGATAGTGCGCGTCGCGATGACCGCCCGGCCGCGCCAGGACCAGCCGCGCGCCCCTCATCAACGGCCACAGGAATTCCCACACCGACACGTCGAACGTATACGGCGTCTTCTGCAGCACGCGATCGTCCGGTCCGATCGGATACGCCGACTGCATCCACAGCAGCCGGTTCAGCAACGCGCCGTGCGAGGTCTCCACCCCCTTGGGCTTGCCGGTCGAACCGGACGTGTACATCACGTACGCCAGATCGCCGCCGCCCACCCCGACCCGCGGATCGCCCTCCGGCGCATCGTCGATGCCCGTACCGTCGACACGGCACACCGGTACGCCGCCGGCAACGCCCGCACAGCGCGACTGCAGCGCCGCGCTGGTCGCGATCAGCCGCGGCCGCGCATCCGCGATCAGGTACGCGACGCGTGCGTCCGGAAACTCCGTGTCGATCGGCAGATACGCCGCGCCCGCCTTCAACGTGCCCAGCATCGCCACGACCAGATCGCACGAGCGCTCGAACAACAGACCCACGACGGCATCGCGGCCGACACCCTGCGCAATCAGGTAATGCGCAAACCGGTTGCTGCGCGCGTTCAACTGCGCATAGCTCAGTGCCTCGCCCTCAGCGACCACCGCCAGCGCATCCGGCGTCGCCTGCCCCTGCTGCTCGAACAGCGCGTGCACCGGCCGCGTCACGTCGATAGACACCTGCGTGTCGTTCCCGTCGCGCACTCCGTGCCGGATCGGCTCCGACCGCGCGACCGCCCCCAGCTCGCGCTCGGGAAACTGCGACATCTCGCCCGCCAGCCCCACGAACTCACGCAACAGCCTTTCGATCGTCGCGGGCAGGAACCGATTGCCGTCGTACTTGACGTTGAGGGCAAAGGTGCCGCCGCTCTCGACGACTTCGAGCGCCAGTTCGTAATAGCCTTCCTGATGGAAACCGGCTAGCGGCTCGCTCCGCAGTTTTTCCGCGAAGGCCTTGCGCAGGCGCCGCGTGTTCGACAGGCCCTCGCTCTCGTACTCGTACGCGACGTGGAAGAGCGGCGCACGTTCCCCGTGGCGCGACAGGTCGAGATCACGCACCAGGCGCGCAAACGGATAGTGCGCGTGGTCGAGATCGTCCGACATCACACGCTGCAGCTGCCGGATCCACGCGTCGAATCCGCTGGACGGAACTATCGTGCTGCGTACGGCGACCATGTTGGCGAACATGCCGACGACGCGCTCGAATCGCGGCTCGGGCCTGCCCAGCGTCGACACGCCGACGACGATGTCCGATGCACCGGTACGGCGATGCAGCAACAGCTTGTACAGGCCGAGAAACAATACGCTCAGGCTGATCTTCAGCCTGACGCAGGTGGCACGCAGACGCGCGGCGAGGTCGGCCGAGACGATTTCGGAATACGTGCGGCCTTCGACCGGCGTCTGTATCGCCGGACCGTAATCGGAAGGTAGCTGCAGACGCGGCGGCGCCGCGGCCAGGCGACGTATCCAGTATTCGCGATCCGTAGCGCTGCGCGCGCCGGACAGATACTCGCGCTCCCACTCGACGAAGTCGCGATAGCTGCCCGCCTGCATGGCCTTTTCGAGCGTCGCGCCGTCGCACAACGCCTGGTACGTGCCGAGCAAGGTCGACAACAGCGGCTCGACACTCGCGCCGTCGAATATCAGGTGATGCGTGACGAGCAGCACGATGTGGTCGTACTCGCCCTTCGACAGCAGATGCAGCGTGGCCAGGGGACCGGCGGCGAGGTCGATCGGCCGCTTCAGCATCGCGCGCAGATGCGCATCGACGGAGGCGTCGGGCCAATCCGACACGTCGCGCTGTTCGAATGGCAGCGTGCGCGCCGCACCGATGTGCTGAAACAACTTGCCACCCTCGACGCGCACGGTGGCACGCAAGCTCGGATGCTCGAGCAGTGTCACCGCCCAGGCGCTGCGCAAATGCTGTACATCGACGCTACCGCGCAGGCGGAAGCCGACGGGTACGTTGTAGGCGGCGTTCGCGTGGCGCTCGAGCAGCCACAGTCCACGCTGCACTTCGGTCAACGGGTAGCGCTCGTTCGCGTTGAGCGCGGCCAGCCGATCGACCATCTGTTGCGTCCCAAACAGCCCCTTCTGGTAGGCCAGCAGCAGATCGCGCCTCATGAATGGGATTCCTCATTGAGCAACGCTTCGATGGCGTCGATCGACGTGCTTCCGTCGCGGAACGCGGCGAGCGCATCATGGAGCCGCGTCGCGTCGCCCGACGGCAGTTCTTCTGCGCGATCAGGCCGCGTCTCGGCGTAAGCGGGCGAATCGGTCGCAACACGCGCGAGCTGCGCAATGTACTCGGCGAGCGCGCCCACGCTGTCGTGATCGAACAGCACGCGACCGGGCAGCGACACGGAGTAACGCGCGTCCAGTTCGCGCAGCAGGCGCCGCGAGATGATGGAGTCGACGCCGTAGTTGCCGAACGGCTGGTCGACATGGATGTCGGTCGGCTCCACGCCGGTCAGCTCGGCAAGCACGCTGACCGTGGTCGCGGCGATCGCGCCGACCGGATCGGACGGATCGTCCAACGCCTGGACTGCCGCGGACTCGGCCGGATCGAAGCCCTCGGCGAGTTCGCCCAGGACGCCGGGACGCGTGGTCCGCACGAAACCGAGTTGCACCGCCTCACCGCCGAGCAGGTCTTCCAGCAGGCGCATCCCCTCCGCCGGCTCGATCGGAGCGACGCCCTCCACGGCCATCAGGCGGCGGTAGCGGTCGGACGCCGCAGCGCCCGTGCCCCAATACCCCCAATTCACGACCTTGACCGGCAACCGCAGTGCGAGGCGCTGGGCCAGCGCGTCCTTGAACGCGCAGCCCGCCGCGTAGTTGCTCTGCCCGACGCTGCGCCCATAACTCTGCATCGACGAGAAGAACAGCATGAAATCCCGGCAGCGCGGCAGGAACACCTGCGCAAGCCGCACGCTGACGTTGACCTTCGCGGCCTGGGAGGCGCGGAACGCGGCCTCCCCCATTCGTTCGAGGCTCTGGTCCTCCACCGCGACGGCCGCGTGGATCACGCCATGGATGACGCCGTGACGCTGCTCGATCTGCCGGCAGGCACGTTCGAGCGCGTCGCGGTCTGTGGCGTCGGCGCAGCAGTAGTGCGGCGCGGGACCCCGTCGGGAAAACGCCTGCAGTTTCTGCTCGATAGCCTCGTCGTGCGCACGGCGACCGATCCACCATACCTGCGCCGCATAGTGGCGCTGCAGGTACTCGGTCAGAATGCCGCCCACGCCGCCGGCACCGCCGATGATCACGTAGACGCCACCCTGCCGGTACGCCGTGTTTCGGCGCCGCGCGTCGCGGGACACCAGGCGCAGGCGATACCACTGCGCTGCGCGATACGCGTAGGAATTGCCGTTGGCCTGGGCAGGCAGGTCGAACGCGGCGGCGATCGGGCATGCGGCATCGTGCGGCAAGTCGACGCAGCGCACGCGCCAGTTCGGATACTCCTTGGCGACGCTGCCCATCAAGCCGTGCACGCCGGCGTGCGCCGGCTCGACCGTTTCGCCGGGCCTTACCTGCTGGGTCTGCGACGTGACGACGGTCCAGCCCAGCGCGCGGTCGGCATAGCCGTGTTCCAGCAGCGCCTTGATGAGCCGGAACAGCGCGAGTACGCCGCAGTCCTGCGCCGCGATCAGCGTGTCGCCGTCGATATCGTGGGGCGAGTCCGGCGCGATCCAGACGATATGGTCAACGTCCGGCATCGTGCGCAGTTGCGCAGCGATGTCGGCGATCGACGCAGTGGCGGCGTCGATCGCCTGCAGCCGAGGCAGCAGCGCGCGCAGTTCGCGCTCGTATCGCGGCGTCGCACCAACGACGAGTACGCGTGCCGACCGCGCCGGCCAGCGCGCCTCGGCGCGATCGTGCAGCACGTCCCAGCGCGGGACCAGCGTCAATGCACCGACGCCGCCACGGTGTGCTGCGCCGGAGTCCTGTGCCGGCACGCTGCGCTCGTCACGCACCGGCGCCGCGGCGGCGGCCGCCGTGACCCAGTAGCGCTGCCGCGCGAATGGATAGGTCGGCAGCGGCAGGCGGCCGTTGCCGCTGCCGTCGAATAGCTGCGCGAACGGCAGTGCATAACCCTGCACGTACATGTCCGCGACGACACCGAGCTTGTGCCGGTATTCCCCGACCGGCAGCACCGCCGCCGCACAAGCCGCGATGCATTCCTCGCCGACCGCCTGGATTCCGGCGCGCGCACGGTGGTCTTTCTCGCGCACTTCGCCGACAAAGACCGCCTCGCCCGCCGTACCGGCGAGCCAGCCGGCGAGCAGCGTGCGCAACTCGGGCAGATCGTCCACGACACAGGCCAGGCGACACGCAAAATGCTTGCGCCCGCGTAGCAGCGTGTAGCTCACGTCGCCGCAGTCCGGCTGCTGCGTCTGCAGATGCGCGAGCAGGCGCTGCGCCTGTTCACGCAATTGGGCCTCCGTGCGTGCCGACAGCACGATGAGATGCGCCGGTCTGGCGAGCGACGTCGCCGCGCGCGGCGGCGCTTGCTCGATCACCACATGCGCATTCGTGCCGCTGAAACCGAACGAGCTGACGGCCGCGCGACGCACACCGTCGGCCGGTGCGTCCCAGGTCCGTAGCTGGGTATTGACGTAGAACGGGCTGCCGTCGAAATCGATGTGGCTGTTGCCATTGTGGAAATGTAGCGAGGCTGGTATCTGGCGATGGCGCAGCGAGAGCAGCACCTTGATCACGCCGGCCACGCCGGCCGCGGCAGCCGTATGGCCGAGGTTGGTCTTGATCGAACCGATCGCACAGAACTGGCGCGCGTCGGTATAGCGCCGGAACGCGTTGGTCAGTGCCTCGAACTCGATCGGATCGCCGAGCTTGGTGCCGGTGCCGTGCGCCTCCACCAGCTGGATCTGCGACGGATCGATGCCGAAGGTCTCGTACACCTGACATTCCAGCCGCTCCTGCGCCAGTGCGCTCGGCGCGGTGATGCCGTTGGACGCGCCGTCCTGGTTGATGCCGCTGCCACGCACCAGACCATGGATATGATCGCGTGCCGCCAGCGCATCGGACAGCCGCTTGAGCACGAGCACGCCCACGCCCTCGGACACCGCGATGCCGTCTGCGCGCTCGTCGAACGCGTAGCAGCGGCCGCTCGCCGACAGCATGCCGGCGCGGCCGCCCCAAAGCTGGAACGTCGGCACCGACTGGATGAAGACCCCGCCCGCCAGGGCGAGATCGATCTCGCCGGCACGCAGGGCGAGGCTCGCGACGTGCAGCGCGACGAGCGAACTCGAACACGCCGTGTCGATCGTCAGCGCGGGCCCCTGCAGGTCGAGGAAATACGCGATGCGCGCCGGCGTGATCGATCCGGCGTTGCCCCAGAACGCCTGCGGTGGCACCTCACCGCTCAGCAGCTGGCCGTAATCGCCATTGGCGCAGCCCACGTAGACGCCGCAGCGGTATTGCCCGATCGCATCGCCGACGTAGCCGGCATCTTCCAGCGCATTCCACGACGCTTCCAGGAACAGCCGCTGCTGCGGGTCCATGTAGGTCGCTTCGACGGCCGAGATGTTGAAGAACAGCGCGTCGAACCGGTCCATGTCGGCGACGGCGCCCGGGCGCACGGTCGCGCTGCCGCTTTCCTCGAGCAGGTCCGCACCGCGCGCCAGGTGCTGCCAAAGCTGCGCCGCGTCTTCCGAGCCGGGATAACGCGCGCTCAGGCCGACGATGGCGATCGGCTCCGGCCGGCCCGCGGGAACCGTGATCACCGGCGCGAACCGGCCTGCGTCAGCAGACACCGACGTCGACGGCATCGCGATCGCGGCGAATTCGTCGCCACGATCATTGTCCGTCTCCGCGACCAGGTCGTTCGCCAGCCGGTACCCGGTCAGGATGTGCGCGGCCAGCTTCGCCACCGTACGGTAGTCGAACAGCACGGTCGGACGCAGATCAATCCCGAGCCGCTCAGCGATCAGCCGTACCGCGTTCACGCCAAGGATCGAGTCCAGACCGTAGTCGGCGAACGGCTCGTCCGCGTCCACCTGCTCCGGCGTCAGCTTCAGTGTCACCGCGATCGCCTCGGCGATGGTTCTGCGCACCTGCGCTTCGCGCTGCTCGTCGACAGGCCGGCCTTCATGGCGCCGAACCGCCGTCACAGCGCGCGCCGCTACGGATCGCAACGCTGCCGCCGCACCGACTACACCGTCGCTCTGTGCCACCACGATCTGCTGGCCCAGCCCATGCGCCGCCTGCGCCGGGAACTGCACCGCGCGGAACCCCTCGCCTTCCATCACCCGCTGCCACGACGCCGGCGACA
>JAAFHE010000163.1 GCA_013298265.1 Lysobacterales bacterium
GGTGGGGATGGTGTTAGCTGAAAGCATCGCCCCATTCCCGCAACGAAAAAAGGGCCGGGATCCACACCCGGCCCAAGTCACAACGTTTGCGCGAAAACTGGCACCGACGGTGCCGTGCGCAGGACGCGAGACACGCTCACGTCCTGCACCGCGGCGGTCAGAACTTGAAGCGTGCCGTGAGGTAGTACTGGCGTCCGTTGGAGTAGATCGAGCGCGGCTGGTCCTCGTTGAGCGCGTAGTACTTGAGCTTGGGATTGTTGAGATTCAGACCATCGAGCGACAGCGCGAAATTGTCGCTGAAGGTGTAGGCCAGCGATGCGGAGAGATTGCCGGCGGCCGCCTGCGAGAATGCCGTGGCACGATCCAGACCGCTGTAGAAGCTGGAGCGATGGGTATACGAAACGCGGGCGTTGAAACGCTCGTTCTCGAAATAGCCGCCGATGGTATAGGCGTTCTTCGACGTGCCCACGAGCGGACGGTCGCCAACTTCCTTGCCGTCGGTATAGGTGTAGTTCGCCGTGATGCCGAAGTGTTCGAACAGCGGCTGCTCGTACGCCAGCTCCACACCTTTGACCTTGCCGCGGCTGTTGACCGGCACCGTCAGCACATAGGGCACGTTGACGCCCTGGGGGTTGTTCTGGTCAAAGGTCAGGTAAGTCTCGGTGATTTGGCCGAGGCTGATGTAACTCTTCAGATCCATGTAGAACACGCCGGCGGACAGCAGTGCGTTCGGCGCGAAGTACCATTCCAGCGAGGCGTCGAAGTTGGTCGAACGCACGGGCTTGAGGTTGGGATTGCTGGCGGTGCCGTCGCCGACGCCGACGCCGCCGGCGGCGGCCGGCGGCCTCAGGGACACCGGCCCAGCCAGCGCGGAGTAGTCAGGCCGCGTCATGGTCTTGGACGCCGCGAAGCGCGCGATCAGATCGTCAGCCAGCTCGAACTTGAGATTCGCGCTGGGCAGCAAGTCCTTGTAGGTGTTGTCGTACGCCCTCGGCAGATACGGGCCGAACGCGGACGTGGTGATCGCACCCGGCACCTGCGCGAACGAGGCGACGTTTCGCACCACGTTTTCCTGGGTGCGCACGTAGCGCAAGCCGATGTTCGCACTCCAGCGGTCACCGGCCAGGTCGCCCTGGATGTAGGCCGCGTCGTTGCGCTCCGCGAGGGCGTAGCTCGATGTCCAGTCGTTGCGTGTCACCGGATCACGATTGGTGTAGCGCGCGTTGTAGGCGGCGAGCTGTTCTGGCGTGTAGAACCAGATGTTGCGCGGAAAGACGCCACCGAGATCGCTGCCGAAATCGCCGGGGTAGTTTGCGAATCCGGTCGGATAGTTGGCCGGGTTGAATGGCGAGGTCGCCGGATTCGGGCAGTTGAACGTCGCCGGATCCCAGTTGAACGCAGCGCCGTCCGAGCAGCGCGGACCCTGGCCGATCACGCCGTCGGACTTGCGGTCGTGATCGCTGCTGCGGACGCCGAAGCGCAGCAGCGTGAACACGCCGTCGTTAAACGAATACTCGCCGTCGAGCTGCAGCCACTGCTCATCGTCGCGCACGTTGATGTTCTGGCCGCCGAAGATCCAACCCAGCGTATTACCCGCCGGGCTCGCAGTATTCTGGCTGCCCAGCCACCAGCTCGCCGCGCGGTCGACACCGTTGATCCGGTACCCGCCGCCTGTGCCGATTCCGGTATTCCACTCGGCGACATCCTGGGTCGGCGTCTTGCCGTGACCGCGCGTCGTACCGACCTTCGACGTGAAGATCAGCGCGTCGGTCGCGCGGAACGTAGCGTCGAAATTGAAGAACATCGAGTCGGAACTGGAATCCGGCCGCGAGATCTGGTCGTAGACGCCGTAGATCGTGCCGGCGACCGGGCTGAAGTTCGCGCTGACCAGCGTGTTGTTGCGCACGACGTAGCCGGGGTCGGGCGCCTGCCCCCTACCGACGTTGAGCACGCGAGTCAGCCAGAACATGTAGTTGCGGTTGTAGTTGCTCGCATCCATTTTCGACGTGAACGCGCTGAAATTCAGGTCTACCCGGTCGCCTGCGCGGATTTCCAGATCGACCAGGCCACCGCGGCGCTCGCGCTCCTGCTCGAACAGCGCCGAGCCGATGAGGGTGGGATACCACACGTTCGCGAGGTCGGGATTCGACGCGGCAAGAGCGCTGGTGGGGTCGATCCGCTCGTAGCCGAGCAGTTCCTGTCCGTCGCGGCGCAGATGACGCTTTTCCGAGAAGGCCTGCACCATGAGACCCATCGTGCCGCCGCTGTTCTTCCAGTTCAGCAGGCCGCTGAACTGCGGCGAATTCTTGTCCGGCAGCGTCGCGTGCACGCCGCCGACCGCGCCCTCGAGCGTCAGCGGCTCGGCGAAATCCAGCGGGCTGCGCGTCTTGATGTTGACGTAGCCGGCGACGCCGCCTTCGACGTCGGCGGCCTGGGCCGTCTTGTGCACGACGACACTGCCGACGAGCTGGGAAGGCAGCAGCGAATAGCTGACGCTGCGCCCGACCGAACCGGTCTGGTTGAGTACGAACCAGTCGCCCGAGGAAACGGGATGACCGTTGATCAGCGTCTGGGTCAGGCTCGGATTGGTTCCGCGCATGCTGACACGGTCGTTTTCGTCGAATCCGCCTTCGTTGGCGCTGGCCGAGCTGATCGTCACGCCGACGACGCGCTGCAGCGAATCGGCGACGTTCTTGTCCGGCATCTTGCCGATGTCCACCGCGGTTACCACATCCACGTGTGATTCCGCGTCGCGCTTGGTGTCGAGCGACTTCTGCAGGCTCTGCCGGATGCCCTTGACGACGACTTCCTCCAGCTCCTGGGTGTCGCGGGGGTCGGCCGCGGTTTCGGTGTTGCTCGCGGCTTCCGGCGCGGTCTCTGCTTGCGCAACGCCGTAGAAGCTCAGTGCGGTGACGATGCTCAGGGCGAGCAGGTTTCTGCGAATGATCATGAGGTGTTCCCCTTCCCTACCGTTTTGTTGTTTGCCGCCGGGTGCCGGCTGCGCGCGCAACCTCGCCTTACGGGCCTGCGTGAGTACGTTCTTGCCTACGCGTCCTGTCCCACACACCGTCTTCCATAGGTCTACGCCCCGCGCGGAGCGAAATTTCGTTGCGCTGCCTCGCTATCCGTCGCCACCGCGCGCATCGAGCATCCAGCAGGCCGCGCCGATCACGCCGAGCTGGCCGTGGTCGATGAGGCTGACCGGAATGCGTTCCAGCACCGGGCGCATGACACCCTTGGCCAGGAACCGCGCACTGAAATTCGAATGCAGCAGGAACTGGCGGATGTGCGGCAGGATGCCGCCGGCCAGATGCACGCCGCCGCGCGCGCCGCAACTCAGGGCGAGATCGCCGACCACGCCGCCGAGCCAGGCGCAGAACAGATTCAGGGTTTCCGTCGCGAGCGCATCGTGTGCGCTCAGCGCCGCTTCGGTGATTGACGCCGGCGTGCGCAGATGCGGCTGCGCACCGCGGATCGTGCACAGCGCGTTGTAGATCTGCACCAGGCCCGGCCCCGACAGCGCACTTTCGTTGCTGACATGGGTGGACTGGCGCATCAGCACGCGCAGGATCTCGATCTCGAGCTCGTTGCCCGGCGCGAGTGCGGCTTGCCCGGCTTCCGTCGCGAGCACGAGGGGGCGATGCCTGCCCGATATGCGCACGGCGGCGCCGAGCCCCGTGCCGGGACCGACGATCAAGGTGGGTCCGTTCGCCGCGGCTTCGGCGTCGCCTGGCAGCAGCACGTATTCGCTCGCACGCAGATAGTGCGTGGCGCAGGCGACGGCTTCGAAATCATTGACGAGCGCGACGTCGTCGACGTCGATTTCGCTGCGGATCTCCGCGAGCGACACGGCCCAGGGCAGGTTCGCGTTGACCAGCGTGTCGCCGACCGCAACACCGGCGCAGGCGATGGAGACGCGCTGCACCGGCAGGCCGCCGATCGACTGCAGGAAATGCTTGAGCAGTACGCCGAGATTCGGGAAGTCGGCGCAGACGTATTTGTCGTAGCGCTCGACCGCGACAGCAGCGGAGCCGGCATTCACCTGGCGCACCAGCCCGACCCGCGCATGCGTGCCGCCGACATCGGCGGCGACGAACGGCACGGCCTGCGTGCTGCCGACTTCCGCGAATCGCTGACTGGCTGCTGCTGCCACGCGTGTGCTCCCTTCGATTGCCCCGGCGCCGCGCCTGGCAGGCCCGACGGGGGCCGAGTCTGAAACTTGCGTGACAACGTTGTCAATAGGTTTTCGGCGAAGACTTGTCCGGACTGCAATCGGTCGCTCGCGGACTCGTGACGGCGGTCACGAACTGGCCTGCATGCATCGACACAATCGCATGATTAAATTGATGTTTTAGGCATTTTTGATTGACCATGCATGGCATCTGCCCAGAGCGGATCCGACGCTGCGCCGCAACATTCCGGACAGGTGCAATTGCGCGTCATCCCGGGCAAGATATGACAACGTTACTAGTACCGCGACCGTCACGGCATGACGGCTCGCGGACACCGCCCACGCGATCCGGCCACCTTCGACGGCCACCGCGTCCGCAGTCCTTCCGACGGGGAATACAGGCATGTCCAGCGCGACCACCGCGGCGAATCCCGCCAGCTACCGCAGCTCCATCGTCATCATCGGTGTACTTTTCTTTATTTTTGGATTCGTGACCTGGATCAACGGACCGCTGATCGGCTTCGTCAAGCTCGCCTTCGATCTGGACACGGACGCGAAGGCCTTCCTGGTGACCTTCGCCTTCTACATGGCCTACTTCTTCCTCGCCCTGCCCTCGTCGATGATTCTCGAGCGCACCGGCATGAAGAAGGGCATGGCGCTGGGCCTCGGCGTGATGGCCGTCGGCACGGTGATATTTGGCACTTTTGCAACAATGAGAAATTATCCAGCCTGCCTCGGCGGCCTGTTCGTTATCGGCTCGGGCCTGTCGCTGCTGCAGACCGCGTCGAATCCCTACATCAGCATCCTCGGTCCGATCGAGAGCGCTGCCGCGCGCATCAGCATCATGGGCATCTGCAACAAGGTGGCCGGGATCCTCAGCCCCATCGTGATGGGCATGCTGGTGATGAAGGACGTGGGCCTGCTTGAGGCCAAGGTGGCCGCGGCGGCGACGCCGGAAATCAAGCATGAACTGCTGAACCAGTTCGCCGCGCAGATCTACTGGCCGTACATGGTCATGGCGCTGATCCTCGCCGTGCTGGCGGTCTGGATCCTGCGTTCGCCGCTGCCGGAACTGAAAGCGTCCGAAGCCAATGCCGCCGACGCGGACGGCGTGCAGGGCCGCCGCCGCAGCGTGCTGCAGTTCCCGCATCTGCTGCTCGGCGTGTTGTGCATTTTTCTGTATGTCGGCGTCGAAGTGCTGGCCGCAGACGCGATCGGCACCTACGGCAAGAGCTTCGGCATTCCCAGCGAGGAGACGACCTACTTCACCGCGTTCACGCTGGCCGCGATGCTGCTCGGCTACGTCATCGGCCTGTTCACGATTCCGAAATACCTGTCGCAGCAACGCGGCCTGGCCATCTCCGCCGTGCTCGGCATTGTCTTCAGCCTCGCCGCCTACCTGACCAAGGGCTACGTCTCGGTCGGTTTCGTCGCGGCACTGGGACTGGCCAATGCGCTGATGTGGCCGGCGATCTTCCCGCTCGCGATCGCCGGGCTCGGCCGCTTCACCGAGAAAGGCTCGGCGCTGCTCATAATGGGCATCGCCGGCGGCGCGATCCTGCCGCGCATCTTCGCCGTGTACAAGGACGTCTACGACTTCCAGCTCGTGTTCCTCGCGGTCGCGGCGCCGTGCTATTTGTACATTCTTTTCTATTCGCTCAAGGGCCATGCCATCGGCCGCAGCAACGCGCGCAGCAGCACGGCGGCGCTGGCCTGAGTCCGTGCGGCCGCAAAGGCCGCTCCACGCGGCGCCGGCACCACCGGCGTCGCCCGGTTTGGCCAACGATCCATTCGGCATGTATGTCTAGGCGCTAGCGCGGTTTCCGGCCACAATCGGGGCCGGTCCGCGCAGCTGCGCCAGGCCCGGAACCAGACCACTGCCGTACCCTGCAAGGCCCACCGATGCGCAGCCCGACGATCAAAGACGTCGCCGAACGTTCCCAGGTTTCCCTCAAAACCGTATCCCGCGTCATCAACAACGAAGCCACGGTGCGCGAAGGTACGCGCAACAAGGTATTGCGCGTCATCGCCGAACTCGGCTACCAGCCCGACCTGTCGGCACGCAGCCTGCGCAGCGCGCGCTCCTACGCGCTCGGGCTGGTCTATGACAATCCGAACCCCTACTACGTCATCGCGGTGCAGAGCGGCGTGCTGTCGGTCTGCCGGGAGTCGGGCTACGGCCTGCAGATCCATCCCTGCGATTCGAGCTCGCCGAACCTCGCCGACGAACTGGTCCATCTCGCGCGCCACGCGCGCCTGGCCGGCCTCGTGCTTGCCCCACCGATGTCCGAGCGGCTGGAGCTGATCGCACACCTCAAGGCCAACAAGATCCATGTCGTGCGCATCATCTCGGCCGCGGCCGACCCGCAGGACGGCTATCCCTGCGTCTATGTCGACGATCGCGACGCGGCCTACGACATCACCAAGCACCTGATCCAGCTGGGCCACCAGCGCATCGGCTTCCTCTGGGGCGGCGAGGCGCATCGTTCGAGCCCGGAGCGCTATCGCGGCTACGAAAGCGCGCTCAAGGACTACGGCATCCCGCTCGACAAGAAGCTGATCCTGCACGGCGACTACAGTTTCGACGACGGCTTCCGCGGCGCGCGCAAACTGCTCGCGCTGAAGGACAGGCCCACGGCGATCTTCGGCTCCAACGACGAGATCGCCGCCGGCGTGCTCGCCGCGGCGAAGTCCTCGGGACTCGAAGTGCCCTACGACCTGTCGATCGCGGGCTTCGAGGACAGTCCGTTCTCCAAGCAGTCCTGGCCCGCGCTGACCACGGCCAAGCAAGCGACCGAAGAGATCGCGCGTCACGCGACGCAGCTACTGATCTCCGAACTCGACCGCGAGGAGAACGACGTCGAGAAACTCACCGTCTTCGGCAACAAGGGCTTCAGCCCGCAGCTCGTGATCCGCGGCTCCACAGGGCCCGCGCGCGGCGCGAGCTGAGCATCGTCCGCCGGCCGTTCGCGCCGGGAATCAGTCGGCCAGATGCGCAATCACCCGGTCGAGCAGCGCACGCAGCCGGGCCATCCGGCCCAGATCGCGGTGATAGCCGATCCAGGTGTCGCGGCCCGGCGGCTCGTCGCCGAGATCGACGCGCTCGATGCCGGGCGTGCGGTCGCCGAGCGGAATGGGCAGCACCGCGACGCCGCGACCCAAAGCGCACATACGTGCCTGCACGTCACGACTGTTGCTGCGGAATACGGCGCGCGCCCGGGGCAGCCGGGCCTGCAGCCAGCCGTCATCAGGCGTGCCGGCGAAGGCGGCGTCCAGGGTCAGCAGCGCGCAGCCCATGCCGTCGCCCGCCTGCGGATGATCCAGCCCTGACTGCAGGTAAGCGGCATAGCGTATGTGCAGCAGTTTTCGCGAAACCACGTCAGGCTCATCG
>JAAFHE010000164.1 GCA_013298265.1 Lysobacterales bacterium
GGATACACACCACCTGCTGGGCGCGGTTGAACCGAGTGACCAGCTTGTCCAGTGCGGCGTTGGGCACGTCCGTTGCGATGCCCTGGCGCGCCCCATAGATGCCGTCCATGTCGCGCAGCGACGGCGTGAAACGCAACACCCGGCGCGGCGTGCTGCGACGCGGCCACGGCTGCAGCAGATCGCTGTCGCGCGTAGCAGACGCGTCCTCGTCGTCGACGGCCCAATCGTTGCGGATCGGAATGTCCTCGAGCTGGCCCAGCCATATCTCGCCGATATCGACCGGCGTGCCGGCGAAGATCGACGCGCCGCCAAACACCGGATGCAGGGCGTTGAGTCTCACTCGTACGCCCGTGTAGGCATACCCGTTGGCAGGAATGGACGCGCATGCCACGCACGCGCCGCTGGCCAGGCGCTCGATGTAGACGGGGCCGGTGGGCGTGTCCCACGTCGACGTCGACGCACGGCGAAAACTCACGTCGATCTGCGTGCCCTGGAACATCGTGATGTTGAGGATGTGCAGGTACAGCACCGGCGCGGGCAGCGACCATGTGCCCTCGATCTGCACCCACGCCAGATCCGGCGTCCCGTGCGACGGCCACAGAAAGCGCGAGACTGAGCCGGGCCGGCCATCGACCATCGCGCTCGCGGCCGTCGCGAACGACACGGACGCCCCGTTGGTGGTGATGCCCCAGGCGATGCTCTTGACCCGCGTATGGCTGACTAGCATCAGCGGTTACTCCTCAGTCCCCATAGCGTCATGTCGACCATCTGCGCCGTCGCGACGTGCCTGGCCCGGCTCACCAGCAGCTTTAGACCGGTTTCGAGGCCCGGCCGCGGCCATGTCACCCGTACTACGACGCCAGGCCGCACCAGCGGCGGCGTGCCGTCGTAGTACGCCACCACGCGCCAGAACCCGCGCGGCTTTGAGTACATGCTCACAACGCGATCCAGCTCGGTCTGCGCGTGGATTTGGAGGTCGCTGAGGAAATCGATCGGGTCGCGGTTGCGCGCTGCCGCGTACAGATCCGCCAGCGGCTTGGCGCTGGACACAATGAACTGGCTCACGCGCTTGAAGCGCGTCCGGCTCGCCGCGTCGATACCCGTGATCGGGTCGAAGTCAGTCACGAAATCAGAGTCGGTGTGCAGCGTCCAATTGCGCCGTGCGCCGGCGCGGCACGTCAGCCCCGGCGCCTCGTCGAGTGTGACCTCGGGTCGCTCCGGCGCGTTGAGCTGGTTGATCTCCCAGACGATGGCGCCGTCGGGCTCAGCCTCGGGCGCGATCAGCCGAGCGATGCGGATGCGATCGAGATTGTCGGTCGTGAGTGCGGCCGTGTATGTGTCGAGCGGCGCGCTCAATAGACCGCGGCCGGTGATCGTCTCGCGCACGTGCACGCCGAACACGTAGCCCGTCGCGGTGTCGATCGCCGCGGCATCGGAAGCGACCCACGAACCCGCGCTCAATCCCGCGCGATCCTCGATCACATGCCGGCAGTACTCAGCCAGCGAAATGCCACTGAGCGGTGCGGTCGTCGACGACTCGGCCAACTGGTCAGTGACGTCAAAACACCGCACCAGCGACACCTTCGCGGTGCCGACCGCCGCGTCGGCCGTAAACCCCTCCAGCACGAGCCACGAATCCGCGCCGACCACCACCGTGGCCTCCAGCGTCGACGCGCTCAACGTCGTCAGCGTCGTCATCGCGCTCGTGGCCGTGTTGCGGGCCACGATGTTGACGCGTGCATTGCTGGTGGAACCGTCCAGACGCAGCGCCACGCGGTAGCTGCGTCCGGCGAGCATCGCCGAGCCCGCAACCTGGTAGGAGTCCTGCGCGACCTTAGCCGCGCCGGCCGCGATGGTCATCACCATCACGCCCAAGCCGGCCGGATAGTCCGAGGACGTCACCGTACCGTAGGCGACCGAGCACCCTGCGCTGATCGTCAGCGGCGTCCAATTTGTCAGTGCCGCGATGAAATGGCCGAACCCGCTCAGGCGATCCGGCGTGTCGGCCGACTTGAGCAGGCACACCACGTCATCAATCTCCACGAACCACGGGCCGGTGCTGCCGCCGTTGTTGGCGGGATCAATGTTGCCGTAGCCATACCACGCCAGTGTCCCGTCGCAGCTTGCGCGAAAATCAATCGTGTACTCACCGGCGATCAGGTGTGTCGTCGTCCCGCCGGCATCGCCCGATTCGCCTGCGCCCCTGATGCGCCAGCCGGCCGCGCACTGGCCGAAACCCACCGTCGTGGGCCAGTACGAGGAACTGATGCGGTACGTCATCCGGTAGTAGCAGCCCTTGCGGATCGGCACCCATAGGCGTTGTGACGGCACATTGCGGAACCGCACATCCCACGACACCAGGATGCTCGCCGGGATGATCCCCGTGGTTTGCACCGACAAGCGGCCGCCGCCGGTCGCGACGTGCGACGCCGTCGCGTGGAACATGCCCGCCGCGATGGTGAACCACTGGTCTGGCATGCCCGAGACGTTGGTGGCCATCGTGCCAAAACCCGCCACGGCATCGATGTTCGGGGCGCCGACGATGGTCGCCGCACCCGACGACGACACATCGGCCGAAACCTTGCCCTGCGCCTCCGTCTGCAGCTCCACGCCGCGCCGGTCCGACGTCACGCTCCAATCCGGCGGCGCTGCCAGCGGATCAAGCTTGTCGCCCTTGTCGCGGATGGCGACGATCTGCGTCAGCGGGCCATCGTGCATGCCGTACGTACGGCGCGGCGCGTCGATCAGAATTGGTTCGATGTTGCGGCATGCGCCGAGCGATATCGGCATCAGCCGATTGGCCGAACCGTCGATGACATACGGCAGGTAGTAGCGGCGACGCAGCCCCACATCGAGCTGCTCGAGCGGATCGCGCAGCCGGATGCGCATGGCGTCCGGCCCTGACTCGTTGGCCTGCACGAAGATCGCGCCGCCGATCGACACTGGCGCTGCGGTCGGATCATCCCGATCGACGATCTTGAGCAGCACGCGCGCACCGCGCGGCTGTTTGAGCGCCAGTGCCTCGTACGTGCCATCGTCCTGAATCTCCAGCTCGCCAAAGCTGAAGCTTGACCCGCTTTGCCCCCAGGGCCAGAACGTCACGCCTTTTTCGATGCCGAACTGATCGGGGTTACGAACGTGCCCGGCGTAGGGAATGTTCGGCTCTGCGGCGTCGTGCGGCGTGATCCAGTCCTCCGACGCTACGCGCATCGTGCTGAAGGGCTGCGAGGTTGTATACACGCCCTGACGAAACCCGGCCGGCGACGCGGTTTCGAACAGCCGGAAGCCGTAATTGACGAACATGAAATGCCCGTACGCGACCGCACCGCAGACCGTGTGCGCGGGATACCAGGTCTGACCGGCCGCCAGCGTGAACGTGTGCACGGCCAGCCGGTTGACGTAGACCGTCAGCGTGCGCGTCGGCGCGGCGAGATTGAGCGCCACGCCGATGACGGTGCGCAGCGGCGCGGTGGCCACGGTGGCCACGACCGCGCCGCCCTGCCAGCACGTACCGTCGCCCGGGCGATAGCCCACCGTCGACGCGCTCACGCCCGGCGCGGTCGTGTTCGCGGTGCCGGCGAGCACCAGGCCGACGACGGCGGTGTCCGCGACCAGCGCCTGGTCGCCGTATACAACGCACTCCCAGAAATGCTGACCTGTGGCCACGCCCTGGTTCGCACGCGCGTGGCGCGCGACCGTCGTGCCGGTGGTGTCGTACGTAAGCAGCATTCCGCCGTCGCGCAGTTCGAGCTGCGGGCCGAGCGTCACCGGGTCGAGTGCAGCAAAGTTCTGGGTCATGGCGGGAGCGGCGCGGCCTTCGTGATGCGGACTTTCGCGCCGACCGAGCGAAACGCCGTGTCGGTCGCGAGGATCGAAAACTCAAACGTGCCGGCACCGGTGACGTTGCCTGCGGTAGCCAGTGTGCCGGCGCTGCTCAGCGTCCAGCCGGCCGGCAACGTGGTACCACCATCGAGCGCCCACGTGACGGCGCCGGTGCCGCCCAGGCTCGCAAACGCGTAGGAATACGGCGAGCCGGTCCACGCCGTCGGCGGCGTGCCGACGATGGAAAACTCCGGCGCGATCTCGATGAGCAGAACGGGATAGGCCATTGCTATCGACTCGGCGAGAAATCGGCGTCGAGCCCGAGGCTGTCGACGGCGAGTTGATGGAATTGCGCCGGAGTGCCGGCCAGCCTCACCACATGAAAACCAAACCGTGTGGTTCGAATCAGCGACGTCGGTATGTTGGTGGCCAGCTGACCGATCGACGATCCATTGACGAAGAAGTCGGCGATCGTGCCGGCGGCGTTGACGGCTACCTCGATGAGGTGCCATGCGCCCGCCGTCACCGGTACCGCCGACGCGACCTCGGAGCGCGTGCTGTTGTTCGCGGTGCAGTACCGCCAGTTCGCGCTCACCGAGCTGTCGTACTCGATGTAAGCGCCGTCGACCGGCTTGGCATTGTCCGTGTCGATAAAACCCAGGCGGTATGCAACTGGATCACCCACCGGGGCTAGCTGCAGCAGTTGCGCACGTACCACGATGCGCGGCGCATATTGCGAGAAACGTATCGGCATGGTGCTTTGCACGCTGACCCAACTGCCTGCCGTCGCGTTGTCGGTCAACGCGCTGTACACACCGAGCGCGCCCACCAACGCGGCCTGGGACGTAGAACCACCGGCGCCCGATGCGTACGTCAGCTCGGGCACCGCGGCGGTACCGGTAACGAAATCGGTGAACCAGTGGCAGCCCGTACGCACCAGCCCCGCGGCGTACACCGTGCCCGTGTGCGACAGGATCCGCCACCGCAGCGCCGTGTAGTCATACGCGATCGTGGCCACGCCATCGGGCGGCAACACGACGCCGGACCCGACGATTTTGTTCACGTCCAGCGACGCGCTGCCTTGCGACGTCAACGCGATCGGATACGTGCCCGCGTTAATGATCACGCGGCACAGCGTACGGCGCCCCGGCACCGCGAAAAAGCCCGTGATCACCACTGCCGATTTGCTGACCAGCCGGACCTCCAGACTGTCGTCCCAACCGACACAGGTGAAGTCGTCCACGTTGGCGCTGATCGCACTCGTGATCACGTACGGACCGAACGCACCATTGCCATACCGCGTCGCGTCGACCGTGCTCATCGCAACACCTCCGCCGCGCGCACACCGCGCCCCACATTCACGGATTCGGCCAGCGCCCGCGTCTCGCGCACGCCATCGCGCGTAGCGATCTCCACGCGCTTGATCGCATCCTCGGTCGCTTCGCCCGACGAGCCCGTCACCTGGGCCAACCGTTGCAGCGCCTGGTCGACGCGCTCGGCCATCTGCTGTATCGACAACACCACCGCATCGCTGTGCTGGCGCGCCGTCGACGCGGTGAGCATCTGGGTGTCCGACGGCTCAGCAGCGAATGCGGATTTAGGGTCAGTCGCGCGCACCGTACCGTCGCGGAATCGCGACGGAGGATCGCCGTAGAGCCCATACGTCGTTGTCCGCCCGGGCGGCGGTGCAGCACCGTCGGGAAATTTCCCGGAGCCGCTGATCGCGGCCACGATGCGGTCGACTTGGCGCGATATCACCGTCGACAGATCGTCCAGCCCATAGCTTTCTGCCTGCAGGCTCTCGAGATAGTCGGTGAGCGCGTCACCGGTGAGGCCCAGCTCCGAACCCAACTGTGTCAGGGTGAAGCCCAGCCCATCAGCCACGTCCGCGAACGTGCGACCGCCGAAACCCGCCAGATCGCTCACGTTCTGCGCCAACTGCGTCGCGAGCGCCAGCCGCTGGGCCGGCGTCAACGTGTTGTCGATCGTGCTCGGGCCGACGCCGGCGTTGGTTTCGGTATCGGCGTCTTTGCCCGGCCGCACCAGGCCCGTGATCAGGTTGAACAGGCGCGTCCAGTCATCGCCGCTGGCCGTCAGTGTGCGACCGATCTCCAGCGCGCGGCGCGCGGTGCCTTCGTCGCCCGTGCGCCGCAGTTGCCGCAACGCCTCGTCGAGCTGCTGCTGCATGTTGAGCGGCGAGAGCTGGTCATCCAGCAGCATGGAGTCGCGGAAACGGTTGGCCGCGTCCTGAATCGCGCTGATGCCGCTGGCCACCTCGTTGAGCGCATAGCCCACCGTCGACGCGGCCGTCGCCAGGCTGTTGTCGCCGAATAGCTGCGCCGCAATATCCGCCGAGGCCAGTTCGAGCTGCCGCGCCGCTTGCGCCGCCTGCGCGGCGGCGAGCTGGTGCGCACGGGTCAGATCCTGCGAGCGCGCCGCCGACAGGCCGGCCGCACGCGCCAGCTCGTTGAGGCGGGTCGTGTTGGCGGTGAGGTTTGCACCGATCTGCGCCAGCGCCTGCTGGAAATTGCTCATGCCGCCGCCGTTGAGGGCGATGAGCTGCTGGTCGATGCTGACGGCGAGATCCGCGTACGAGGTTTGCGCTGCCAACACCGCGCGCTCGCGCTCGGCATTCGCACGCGCAATAGTTTGGGTCGTTTGCTCCGTCTCCGCGCGGATAGAGGCGACGAGACCCGTCACCGTTGCCAGCACATCGCCCAAGCGCAGCCACTCAACCACCTGCGCGGCCGTGAGCTTCGGCAGGCGCCGCTCGAACTCGGCGCGAAACTCCTCAATCGTCGTGTCGGGGTCCAAGCCCAGCGCGGTAAGGCCCGACGTCAATTGCGGCTTGAGCTGGTCGACCTGGTGCTGGTTGAGCTCAGACTCTGAGTAGAACGCCGTGAAAAACCGTTTCCACAAATCCGCCGCGGCCTGCTCACCGCCCGCTGCGGTCGTGATCGCGTTGCCGAACCGCACCAGCTCCGCGCCGAACAAATTCAGTGACTGGCCGGCCAGGCCGAACGCGTCGCGCACGTTGGCCGTCGAGGCGATCAGCCGCGCATACGCGACGGTCAGGTCTTCACCCGCGCGGCGTAGCTCCTCGACGATCGCCGTCGTCTGCGTCAGCGTCGCGCCGGCACCGAGTAACCCCTTGCCATGTGCGATATCCGCTTGCGCGGCGACCAGGAAGCCCGCAGCGGCCGCGAGCTGCTCGGCGCTGTAGCGGTACGCCTCGGCAATGCGGCTGGCTTCGCCGGCCGTCGCCGACGACACCACCGCAATCTGTGCTTCGGCGGCCAGACGCGTGACGGCGAGCTGAGACGTCGCCTCTTCGAACGTGCGGCCCAGCACCTCCACAAGATATTTTGTGGCTTTGACCCGGCCTTTCTTGTCGTACTCCACCACCGTGTTCAGCGCCGCATCGATCATCGGCGGCGTCTCGATCGCGATGCGATTGGCGCTGTCGATCATCACCTGCTGGATCGAGGTGAACAGCTCCTCGGCCGCGCGCAGCATTTCCGGCGTGGCTTCGACGTCGCGCGTGCGGCGGTTGCGCTCGCCGAAGCGGCGCATCGCTTCGAGCGATCCGCCGCGGTTGAACTGCAGGATGTTCCGGCGATATTTCCACTAGTCCAGCGACGCGCTCGCATCGCTGCCGTCCGGTCCCATCGACAACGAAACCGTGCTGCGCTCCGGCCGGTACTGCGTGCCGAACACT
>JAAFHE010000165.1 GCA_013298265.1 Lysobacterales bacterium
AGCAGCGCGACGATCGCATAGGGCGAGCGCCGCTGCAGCCGCAGCAGCCCCAGCGCGCAAATCAGGAACGGCAGCAGCGATGCTGCCGTGGACAGCAGAATGGACCAGGTGAACAGGCTGACCAGGCTCGCGTTGTAGTTCGCCACGACGAGCAGGCTCGACAAGGTGGCGCCGATCAGCAGCGCGGCGCGCGGCGTACCGTTCGCGTCGACGCGGCCGAACGCGGCCGGGAACAGCCCGTTGCGCGCGGTCGCGAGCGGTAGCTGTCCGAGCATCAGCACCCAGCCGTTGAGTGCGCCCAGGCAGGTGATCGCGGCGACGATCGCGACCACATAACCCGCCGCGTCGCCGAGCAGCAGTCGCACCGCATCGACGAAGGGGGCGCCCGAGGTTGCGAGCGATGCGGGCGGCACGAGCCGCAGCACGGCGCTGCACGCGGCAATGGTCACGGCGATCGCGATCGCCGTGCCGAGCAGCGTCGCGCGCGGCACCGTGCGCTGCGGATCGGCCACGGCCGCCGCCGGCACGGTCGCGCTTTCGAGACCGAGGAACGCCCACAGGGTCAGCGCCGAGGTCGCAACTGCGACCTGTAGCAGGCTTTGCCCGCTGGGATTGAACGGCGCGGCGGTGACGGCCGGGGCGGGGTCGAACACGAGCAGTCCGACGGCCGCGAACGCGACCAGCGCGGCGACCTTCAGTAGCGTGGTCACGAGCTGCACACCGCCGGCGGTACGCAGACCGCTGATATTAAGAAAAGTACAAATCCATAATGAGGCAATCGAGCAGGCTGCCGCGCGCGCCGGTGTTGCCGTCAGCGCCGGCACGCAGGCGCCGGCGTAGCCGGTCAGGGCAATCGCGATCGCCGGCACCGCGCTCCAGATCGAGATCCAGTAGCACCAGGCCACGATGAAGCCGATCGCGTCGCCGAAGGCGAAGCGCGCGAACGCGTAGGGGCCGCCGGACACGGCAGGCAGCAACTGTCCCAGGCGCGCGAACGTCGCGGCGAGCAGCAGCGCGCCGACGGTGCTGATGGCCCAGCCCAGCGTGCTCGCCATACCGTACGCCGCGAGCGAACTGGGCAGCAGGAACAGACCCGAGCCGATCATGTTGCCGACGACGAGCGCAGTGGCGGTCCACAGGCCGATAGGCTGCGTCATGGCGGCAGACAAAGCGGCGGCCTCCGTACGGCGATCAGGGTTCACGCCAGGCACGCCGCAGCAGTTCGTGGAAATGATGCACGCCGCTTTCGCGCCGCGGGCAGAGCCGGCCGGCGAGGTAGGAGCCGCAGGCCAGGCGCTTCTGCACCGCGAGGCAGATGTCCACGTCTTCCTGCTGCACGGCGTCGCTGAACTGCTGGTCCTGGCGCCGCCGCTGCTGCTCCGCCTCGTCGGGCTGTACCGGATAGTAGTAATCGAAATCCACGCGGCAGCGGTCGGGCGCCAGCGCCACGACGCGATTCGTCTGCAGGCGGCCCGGAAGAATGTTCAGCATCGTGTTCGGCCAGATGAAGTAGTACAGCGCGTCGCCCTGACCATAGAAATTGCCGCTGTTTTCCAGGGGGCTCCACTGCAGCGAATACCAGGCTGCGACCTCGGTGCGGTAGCTGCGGTAGTCGAGCAGGCGATTGAGTTCCGGATGGATGTGCGGAACGTGGTAGCCCTCGAGATAGTTGTCGACGTAGACCTTCCAGTTGCAGCCGATTTCGTAGCTGTCGCGATGGCTGTAGACCAGCGCCGGAAGATCGTGGCCCTGCAGTCGCGCGGCGACGCCGCCCAGCAGTTCGGCCAGGCTGGTCTCCGGCGCGAGCGCGGCGAAGACCAGCCCTTGCCAGGTGTCCACGGCGATGCGCGGCAGCTGCACCTGCGCTGTGTCGAAGTCCTGCGCCGAATCCATTTCCGGCGCATTGCGCAGTTGTCCGTCGAGGGTATAGGTCCAGCCGTGGTAGCGGCAGCGCAGCGCCCGCGCGCCGCGGCCGTTGCACCAGGCCAGCGGTCCGGCGCGGTGGCGGCAGACGTTGTGGAAGCCGCGCAATGTGCCGTCGTCGCCACGCATCAGCACGACCGGTACCCCGGCGATCTCGTCGACGATGTGATCGCCCGGTTCGCGCAGTTGCGCGGCATGCGCGACGAGCTGCCAGCTACCCGCGAATACGCGGCGGATTTCCTGCGCCGCGGCGTCCGCGTCGGTGTAGAACGGCGCGGGCAGGGCGCTTGCGCGCTCCAGCGGCTGCGGCTGCAGCCAGTCGGGATCGGGTCGGAAGGGCATGGGCAGGCGGTGGTTTGAGATGGCGCGACTGTAGCGCCGCAGGACGGTTCGTGCTTGCGGCGGCGTTCCTTTCCTTCCATCGCAACAATCGGCACACTCCAGGCGGATCGACTTAGCGAGGCTCCTAGCTGCGTAACGTCAGGAGTCTCTCGACGCAACGCTAATGCGGCGAGGAGGTGATGGTGCGTCCCACCGATATCCGTGTCCCCGATTACTTCCACAAAGTCGTCGATTGCCAGTGGGCCTGTCCGGCCCATACTCCGGTCCCCGAATACATCCGCTTGATCGCGGCAGGGCGCTACGCCGATGCCTATCTGGTCAACTGGAAATCCAATGTGTTTCCCGGCGTGCTCGGCCGCACCTGCGACCGGCCCTGCGAGCCTGCCTGCCGGCGTGGCCGCGTCGAGGAAAACAATGGCGAGTCGCCCGAACCCGTTGCGATCTGCCGTCTGAAACGCGTTGCCGCCGACAACAAAGGCGACATCACTGCGCGCCTGCCGCGTGCCGGCAAACCCAATGGCAAGCGTATCGCCTGCGTCGGCGCCGGTCCGGCCTCGCTGACGGTCGCACGTGATCTTGCGCCGCTGGGCTATCAGGTCACCGTGTTCGATGGCGAAGCCAAGGCCGGTGGCTTCATCCGCACGCAGATCCCGCGCTTCCGCCTGCCCGAGTCGGTCATCGACGAGGAGACCGGCTACATCCTCGGTCTCGGCGTCGAATTCCGCAGCGGCGAGCGCATCGACTCGCTCAAGCAGTTGCTCACGCAGGGCTACGACGCGATCTTCGTCGGCTGCGGCGCGCCGCGTGGCCGCGACCTCGACCTGCCCGGACGGCAGGACTGCGCAGCGAACATCCATATCGGCATCGACTGGCTGGCATCGGTCTCCTTCGGCCATGTCGACACCATCGGCCGCCGCGTCATCGTGCTCGGCGGCGGCAATACCGCGATGGACTGCTGCCGTTCCGCCCGGCGTCTCGGAGGCGCCGAGGTAAAAGTGCTGGTGCGCTCGGGTTTCGACGAGATGAAGGCTTCGCCCTGGGAAAAGGAAGACGCGCAGCATGAAGGCATTCCGATCCTCGACTACCACGTACCCAAGGCCTACCTGCATGAGAACGGCCGCTTGACGGCGATGCAGTTCGAGCGTGTGCGCGCCGAGCGTGATGCGAAGGGGCGGCGCCAGCTCGTACCGACCGGCGAGCCCGATGTGATCGTGCCTTGCGACGATGTGCTCGTCGCGGTCGGCCAGGAAAACGCGTTCCCGTGGATCGAGCGCGACAGCGGCATCGCCTTCGACGAATGGGGCATGCCGGTGGTCGACAAGGTCACCTTCCAGTCCAGCCTGCCGCAGGTGTTTTTCGGCGGCGACGCGGCATTCGGACCGAAGAACATCATCTGGGCTGTCGCTCACGGCCACGATGCGGCCGTGTCGATCGACAAGCTGCTCAACGGCGAGGACGTGCACGAGCGGCCGCCGCCGATGGTCACGCTGCTGTCGCAGAAGATGGGCATCCACGAGTGGAGCTACGACAACGAGGTCTCGCCCGACGACCGCTACAAAGTGCCCTGGGCACCGAGCGAAACAACGCTCGCCAACATCAAGGTCGAGGTCGAGCTCGGCTTCGATGCAGCGACCGCGCTCAAGGAAACCCAGCGCTGCCTCAACTGCGACGTGCAGACGGTGTTCACCGACAAGGCCTGCATCGAGTGCGATGCCTGTGTCGACATCTGCCCGATGGACTGCATCAGCTTCACGCCCAATGACGAGGAACCCGCGCTGCGCACGCGCCTGACCGCGCCGGCGCTGAACCTGGCGCAGGACCTGTATGTCTCGGGCGCGCTCAAGACCGGCCGCGTCATGGTCAAGGACGAAGACGTCTGCCTGCACTGCAGCCTCTGCGCCGAACGCTGCCCGACCGGTGCCTGGGACATGCACAAATACCTGATCGAGATGACCCATGCGGGACCGGGCTGTCGCAGCAAGGGCGCATGCCGGGAGGCGGCGTGATGGCGTCCGTTCCCGTCGAAACCGCGGTCAACCCGACGCCGCTTGCCGCCATCAACGATTTCGTCATCAAGTTCGCCAACGTCAACGGATCGGGTTCCGCCTCGGCGAATGAACTGTTCGCCAAATCCATTCTGCGCATGGGCGTGCCGGTCAGCCCGCGCAACATCTTCCCGTCCAACATCCAGGGCCTGCCGACCTGGTACGAGGTGCGTGTCAACGAACACGGCTGGCTCGGCCGCCGCGGTGGCGTGGATCTGATGGTCGCGATGAACCCGCAGACCTGGGATGCGGACCTCAAGGAAATCACACCCGGCGGCTATCTGTTCTACGACTCGACCAAGCCGCTGCCGCGCGCGAAGTTCCGCGACGACGTCCACGTCATCGGCGTGCCGCTGACCGACATCTGCAGCCGGCACTATTCGATCGCGCGCGAACGTCAGCTATTCAAGAACATCATGTATATCGGCGCGCTGTCGGCGCTGCTGGACATTGCGCCCGAGGTCATCGAAACCCTGCTCGCCGAACAGTACCGGAGCAAGGAAAAACTGCTCGACGCGAACAAGCAGGCGTTCCATCTCGGCCGCCAGCATGTGCTCGACCACCTGCCGTATCCGCTCGGCCTGCGCGTGCGCCGCGCCGACCGCGTCGGCGAACGCATCTTCGTCGACGGCAACACGGCCGCGGCACTGGGCTGCGTCTACGGCGGCGCGACGGTCTGCGCATGGTATCCGATCACGCCGTCCTCGTCGGTGGCCGAGGCATTCGAGAAATACTGCGCGAAGTTCCGCGTCGACGCCGCCACCGGCACCAACAAGTTCGCGATCGTGCAGGCCGAGGACGAGATCGCGTCGATCGGCATGGTCGTCGGCGCGGGCTGGAACGGCGCGCGCGCGTTCACCGCGACCTCGGGTCCGGGCATCTCGCTGATGAACGAGTTCATTGGCCTGGCCTATTTCGCCGAGATTCCCGTCACCGTCATCGACGTGCAGCGCGGCGGCCCGTCCACCGGCATGCCGACGCGCACGCAGCAGTCCGACGTGCTCGCCTGCGCCTACGCCTCGCACGGCGACACCAAGCATGTACTGCTGCTGCCGGAAGACCCGACCGAGTGCTTCGACTTCTGCGCCGCGGCGCTGGACCTGGCCGACCGCCTGCAGACGCCGATCTTCGTGCTGACTGATCTGGACATCGGCATGAACCAGCGCCTCTGCGCGCCGCTGGCCTGGGACGATGCGCGCGCCTACGACCGCGGCAAGGTCATGACCGCGGAAGAACTGGAAGCGGGCAGGGACTTCGGCCGCTACAACGACGTCGATGGCGACGGCATCCCCTATCGCACCTATCCGGGCACGCATCCGACCAAGGGCGCGTATTTCACGCGCGGCACGTCGCGCGACCCGTACGCGCGCTATTCCGAGCGCGGCGCCGACTACGTCTACAACATGCAACGCCTGCTGCGTAAGTTCGACAGCGCGCGCGGACTGGTGCCGCCCCCGCTCGCGCGTGCCGCCGCGCGTAACACGCGGTTCGGCGCGATCTACTACGGCTCGACCAGCCCGGCCATGGACGAAGCGATAGCGCTGCTCGAACACGACGGACTGTTCGTCGACACGATGCGCGTGCGCGCGTTCCCGTTTCCCGACGCGGTGCGCGATTTCATCGAAGCACACGATGCGGTCTACGTCGTGGAGCAGAACCGCGACGCGCAGTTGCGCAGCCTCCTCGTCAACGAGTTCGACATCGACCCCGCGCGCGTGCCGGCCGTGCTGCATTACGACGGCACGCCGATCACGGCGCGCTTCATCGCCGGCGCGATCGCCGCGCGCATGCGTCCTGCAGGCAGCGCGCAGGGCACCAGACCCGGAGGGCTGTCATGATGGAACAGGTCATCGTCACGCAAATCCTGTCCTACGTCATGCCGCTGATCGTGCTCGTCGCGCTCGCTGTGCTCCTGAGCAAGACCGGGTCGCCCTGGCTGATCGCGGCACTCGTGGCCGAAGCGGTATCGCTGCTGTTCCGCATTGCGATGGAGCTCGGTGCGCATCGCCTGATCGAGTCGCAACTGTTCATGAGCGCCTGGCAATTGTGTGGACTGCTGTTCGGCGTCTGCCTGCTCGGTTTTGCCGTGACCTGGCAGCCGCAAACGTCCACGCGCGGGGGAACGCCATGACCTTCATCGCCAAACCCAAGCTGCATCACCCGAGCTTGCCGCAGAACGGGCTGTGCTACACGCGGCGCGACTACGAAGGCAAGATCAGCACGCTCTGTGCCGGCTGCGGCCACGACTCGATTTCCGCCGCGATCATCCAGGCGTGCTGGGAGCTCGAAGTGGAGCCGCATCGCCTGGCCAAGCTGTCCGGTATCGGCTGCAGCTCCAAGACGCCGGACTATTTCCTCGGCCAGTCGCATGGCTTCAACACCGTGCATGGCCGCATGCCTTCGGTGCTGACCGGCGCGAATCTGGCCAATCGCGACCTGATCTATCTCGGCGTTTCCGGCGACGGCGATTCCGCCTCCATCGGCATCGGTCAGTTCGTGCACGCGATACGGCGTGGTGTGAACATGGCCTACATCGTCGAGAACAACGGCGTCTATGGACTGACCAAGGGCCAGTTCTCCGCCACCGCTGACCAGGGCAGCACCTCCAAGCGCGGCGTCGTCAACGCCGACAGTCCGATCGACCTGGTCGGTCTCGCGCTGCAGCTCGGCGCGAGCTATGTCGGCCGCAGCTTCAGCGGCGACAAGGCTCAGCTCGTGCCGCTGATCAAGGGCGCGCTGGCCCATCGCGGCGCGGCGTTCATCGACGTCATCAGCCCCTGCGTCGCGTTCAACAACCATCCCGGCAGCACCAAGAGCTACGAATACGTGCGCGCGCACAACGACGCCGTCAATCGCCTCGACGTGATCCCGCAGCGCCAGGAAATCAGCGTCGACTACGCGGCCGGCCAGACCATCGATGTCGAGCAGCACGACGGTTCGCTGCTGCGCCTGCACAAGCTCGACGCCGACTACGACCCGCGCGATCGCATCGCCGCGATGAACTATATCCAGCAGCATCAGGCCAAGGGCGAAGTCGTCACGGGCCTGCTCTACATCGAAGCCGAGGCGCAGGACCTGCATAAGCACCTGAAGACCGTCGCGACGCCGTTCAACCAGCTCGACGCGGCGCAGCTGTCACCCGGCGCGGCGGCGCTGGCGAAGATCAACGCGGGCTTCCGCTGAGCGTGTACCGCGCGCGGTAGTGACCCAGCGGTTTCTGCATGG
>JAAFHE010000166.1 GCA_013298265.1 Lysobacterales bacterium
TCCGCCTCGCCGATTACATACTCGACATCGGTCCGGGCGCCGGCGTGCACGGCGGCGAGATCGTCGCCCAGGGCTCGCTCAAGGACGTGCTCAAGAGCCCGCGTTCGGTGACCGGGCAATACCTGTCGGGCAAGCGCCGCATCGCCATTCCGAAGCAGCGGCGTACACCGGACCCCAAGCGCATGCTGCGCATCACCGGCGCCAGCGGCAACAATCTGAAAAATGTCGATCTGGAAATTCCGGCCGGCCTGTTCACCTGCATCACCGGCGTATCCGGTTCGGGCAAGTCGACGCTGATCAACGACACGCTGTATCGCCTGACCGCGGCAGAACTCAACGGTGCCGGCGAGAAACCGGCCGCCTACAAGAAGGTGCAGGGCCTGGACCTGTTCGACAAGGTCGTCGACATCGACCAGTCGCCGATCGGCCGCACGCCACGCTCGAACCCGGCCACGTATACCGGCCTGTTCACGCCGCTGCGGGAACTGTTCGCGCAGGTGCCGGAATCGCGCGCGCGCGGCTACGGCGCCGGACGCTTCAGCTTCAACGTCAAGGGCGGCCGCTGCGAAGCCTGCGAAGGCGACGGCCTGATCAAGGTCGAGATGCATTTCCTGCCCGACGTCTACGTGCCCTGCGATCTCTGCCACGGCAAGCGCTACAACCGCGAGACGCTCGACATCACCTACAAGGGCTACAACATCTCCGACGTGCTGCAGATGACGGTCGAGGACGCTTACAAGCTGTTCGAGCCCGTGCCGACGCTGGCGCGCAAGCTCGAGACACTGATGCATGTGGGTCTGAGCTACATCAAGCTCGGCCAGAGCGCGACCACGCTCTCGGGCGGCGAGGCGCAGCGCGTCAAGCTCTCGCGCGAACTGTCCAAACGCGATACCGGACGCACGCTCTACATCCTGGACGAACCCACCACCGGCCTGCACTTCCACGATATCGAGCAGCTGCTGCAGGTGCTGCAGCGCCTGTCCGAAGACGGCAATACCGTAGTCGTGATCGAGCACAACCTCGACGTGATCAAGACCGCCGACTGGGTCGTCGATCTCGGCCCCGAAGGCGGCCACCGCGGCGGCGAGATCATCGCCAGCGGCACGCCCGAGCAGATCGCCGCCGACAAGCGCTCGCATACCGGTCGCTTCCTCGCACGCCTGCTCGCCGGCAACGGCAAGAAGAAGGAGGCAGCGTGACCGCAGCGGATCAAGCCCCAGCCGCGGCATGCCAGCAGCTCGCACGCGTGCCGATCCGCGTGCGCTGGCGCGATCTCGACGCGTTCAACCACGTCAACAACGCGAGCTTCCTGACCTTTCTCGAGGAAGCACGCCTGGTCTGGCTCAGCGGCATCGACGGCGAGTGGACCGGCGAGGCCTTCATGCCGGTGCTCGCAGCGACGCAGGTGAATTACCGCCGCCAGCTCGGCTGGCCGGGTGAAGTCATCGTCGAGCTGTCGGTACAGCGCATCGGCAACAGCTCGCTGACGATCGCGCATCGCATCGTCTCGGCCGACAACGCGGACCTGCTCTACGCTGACGGCAGCGTCGTGATGGTCTGGGCCGATCCCGCCAACGGAACATCAGTCGCGCTGCCTGCCGCCGTCCGTCGCGCCTGCGAGCGAACTGCTTAGCATCGTCGCAGCCGCAGGCGTCGCCATCGAAGTGCTGTTCGAACTGACTCAGCGTGACCGCAGGCGAGAGCTGGACACGGAATTGCCGCATTGATCACGCGGCGTGCAAGCTGTCCGCCTGGCGCAACTGACCGGGCAGCAGCGCATACACCGATGCAGTGGCCGCCTCGCCGTGATGCTGCACGCGATGACGCGCATCGCGTTCGCGCAGCGCGCCCAGCGCACGTGCGACGCGATGGCTGGCGTGGTTGTCGAGCAGCACGATGATCTCGATACGGCACAGCGCGAGCTCGCGAAAACCGAACTCCGCCGCGACGGCCGCCGCGCGGCGCGCGACGCCGCGGCCAGTGTGTGCGCTGGACACCCAGTAACCCAATGCGCCGCGCCGGTTCGGCAGATCCAGGTGATTGATGCCGGTGCCCCCGACGACATCGCCACGGTGCGCGTCGAAGACGCCGAGGGGAAACTGGCTGCGCTCGTGCCAGCAGTGCAGCGAAAAATCCACCCAGGCCACCGCATCGGCCAGCGTGTAGGTATCGGAACACCAGGGCAGCCAGCGGGTCAGCTCGCCGCGCGAGGCATCGACCGCGCGATACAGGTTTTCCGCGTCAGCCGCTTGCCAGGGCCTGACGATCAATCCGCCGGTCGCTTTCAGCATGAATATTCCCGCCGGCGATTCAATGATGTGCGTGGTCGTCCGCGGATGCGGCGGTATCGCGGACGACGAACTCGGCCTCGGCTGAAGATCCATCCTCGATTTCAAACCGGATCACGAGTTTCGCACCCGCCTCCAGCTCACGGACGGGACGCATCAGCATGAGGTGCTTGCCGCCGGGTTCCAAGCTGACGCTTTCGCCGGCAGCCAGCAGAATCTGTGGGAGTTCGCGCATGCGCGCCATGCCGTTCTCGATCACCGTCGCGTGAATGCTGACGCCGCCGAACACTTCGCTCGTCGCACCGCGAACGACCAGCGGCGCATCGCCGGCATTGCGCAGCGTTGCGTAGCCCGCACGCATCGCCGCAGCCGGCGGAGCCGTGCGTATCCACGCATCCTCGACCACGAGATGCCCCGCGGCCTCGACCGTGCTCATGAACGACGTCGCCAACACCCATGCCGCAAACCAACGACCAGCCCACACCCCGCTAACGCGCCACATGGCCTGCTCCCTTCCATCCGCCGTCTTGTGGCTATGATAATTGCCGGCCGGCGCGTTTTCCGTGGCCGGCGGCTGCGACCCGGCGTCGCACCTTCGCCGGCCCCGTCGCGCCCACCCTGGAGATCCGCATGCTCGACCTGATCCGTCACGACGACATTCTTGAACTGCGCCTGGCGCGGCCGCCGGTCAACGCACTCGACGCCGGCCTGATACATGCCCTGCGCCAGGCGATCGAGGCAGCGCCGAGCGAAGGCGCGCGCGGTCTCATCCTGTCGGGCCGCAGCGGCATGTTCTCCGGCGGTCTCGACGTGCCGTCACTGCTGCAGCTGGACCGGGCTGGCATGGCCGGGGTCTGGCGCAACCTGTTCGGTGCCTGCGCCGCGCTCGCGCGTTCGACCATTCCCACGGTTGCCGCTATCACCGGCCACAGCCCGGCCGGCGGCGCGGTACTCTCGATCTTCTGCGACTACCGCATCATGGCGCGCGGCGACTACCGCATCGGCTTGAACGAAGTGCAGGTCGGCCTGGTTGTACCGGAACCGATCCAGCGCGGCCTGCGCCGACTGGTCGGCAACTATCGCGCCGAGCGCCTGATGGTCGCCGGCGCCATGCTCGATTCCGAACAGGCGCTCGCCGCAGGCTTCGTCGACGAGCTCGTCGACGTCGACCACGTCGTCGCCCGCGCGCAGATCTGGCTAGGCGAACTGCTGGCCCTGCCGCCGCGCGCCATGGGCGAGACACGCCGCTTCGCCCGCGCCGATCTTGCGGACGCATTTGGTGACATCGCAACACTCAACGTTGACGAATTCGTCGACGGCTGGTTCGGCGAGGAGTCGCAGCGGGTGCTGCAGGGACTGGTGGCTAAACTCAAGTCCAAGGCCTGATCGCGAGCGCCGCAGAAAAGTGGAATAAGGAACATCCGAACATCGAACACCCCGCGCAATCGGCGGGGTGTTCAATCAAGATCACGTCGCGTCGGCACCCCTGCGGCACCGGCGAAGCCTGCTGCCTATGCCGCGCCGCGTGCAACCGGACGCGTGGCGTCGGAAATCCAGCCGCTCCAAGACGGCGCGAAGATGCGCGAACCTTCCAGGCCGGCGTGCTCCATAGCGAGCAGGTTGTGGCAGGCGGTCACGCCGGAACCGCAGGAGTGGATCACCTGCCTGGGTTCGTAGCCGGCGATCACGGCTTCGAATTCGCCGCGCAATTCGTCGGCGTGCTTGAAGATGCCGCCCGCGGCGAGGTTGTCGTTGAACGGGCGGTTGCGCGCGCCGGGAATGTGCCCGGCGACCGGGTCCAGCGGCTCCACATCGCCACGAAAACGCGCCGCGGCACGCGCGTCAAGCAGCAGCACGCTCGCATCATGCAGGCCGGCGGCGAGTTCGTCGGCATAGACGATCTGATCCGCCGCGAACGCCAGTCCGATCGTGCCCCCGGCCTGCGCCGGGACTTCGCTGCTCAGCGGCAGACAGGCCGCGGACCATGCGGCAAAACCGCCGTCCAGCACAGCCGCGCGGCGATGGCCGATCAGCCGCAGCATCCACCACAGGCGCGATGCGGTCGAGCCGGTCGCATCGTCATAGGCGACAACCTGCTGGTCCGGCCGCCAGCCCCAGCGCCGCAGCGCCGCGGCGAATCGTTCGATGTCAGGCAACGGATGACGGCCGAGGCCCTGCTTGGACAGGTCCGAAAGATCCTGGTCCAGGCTCGCGTAGTGCGCATTCGGCAGATGCGACGCGCGCCAGGCGTTCTCGCCTTTGTGCGTGTCAGCCAGGTCGAAACGGCAGTCGACGATGAGGAGTTCCGAAGAACCGCACAACTCGGCCAGTTCCTGTGGCGATATCAGCGTGGTGTAGGTCATGGCAAAGCCTCCATCCGGCGCAGCAGATTCACCAGCATCGCGGCGGTCGCGCCCCAGATGCGGCGACCGTCGTACTCGTATTCGTAGATTTCGCGCCGGCGTCCACGCCAGTCGATCTCGCTGCGGCGCAGGTTGGCTACGTCGAGCAGGAACGGAAGCGGCACCTCGAAGACTTCAGCCACTTCGCGCGGATCCGGCGCGAGCACGTAGTCGGGCGCGACCTCGGCCACGACCGGCGTCACAGCAAAGCCGCTGATGGTCTCGAAGCAGTCGAGAAAGCCCAGCGGCCGCACCAGACCGCGCAGGATGCCGGTCTCCTCTTCGGTCTCGCGCAGCGCCGCGGCGATCACGTCGGCGTCATCGCGTTCGATGCGTCCGCCCGGAAAACTGACCTGTCCCGCGTGCGTGCGCATGCCTTCGTTGCGTCGCGTGAAAAGCAGGGAACTCATCGCGCCGCGCCGCACGAGCGGCACGAGCACCGCGGCCGGCGTACGCACCGTGTCGCCGAGCAGGTCAGCGAGTTCGGCATGGTTCCAGCCGGGCAGCGACGGCGGATCGTCGAGCCGGCGCAAGGAGGAAAGCAGCGTTGCGCCGGTGGCGGCGCGATCGCTCATGAGCGCTGCCGCTCCCGTTCCGGCAGCACGTCGAACATCAGGTGACGGCGTTCCGCGTCGCTGAGTCCGCGCCACGCGGCAATCTCGGCACCGGTGCGATGGCAGCCTTCGCAATAGCCGTGCGCATCGAGTGCGCATACACCAATGCAGGGCGTCAGGATCACAGCAGGAGAGTCAACTGAGAACATCGTCGTAGGAATGTGGCGATTACGTTGCTAGATTACAACAACCCTGAACTGCGGAACGGTTGAGCATGCTCGCACTTGCCACCCGGGTCGTCAGTGATTATGGCAAGGTGCTCGCCCACGTCTCCCCTGGCGTGTACGGGCTGCCCCAGTCGCTGCTGCCCTATCCGAAAGATCGCATCCGCGCTGCGCTGCGCTTCCTGCTGCATGAAGTGGCGCCCGATCATCCCGAACTGCGCGAAGGACTCGCCCGCGGATATGTATACCTTGCGCAATTTGTCGAAGACGGCGACGCCGACACCATAGCCCGCGGCGCTGCGGTAGCTAGCGGCATCGGCATCGACCGGGGCGACGCGGAGCCAGCCATGCGCTTGATCAACCGTATCAAGGCGGAAATGGAAGTCGCGCTGGAGGAACTCGCGGGAACCCGCGAAGAAGCCAGAGCCTAGCGGCCCTGCTCTTCCCGATTCCCGATTCACCCAACGAAAAAGCCGCGCATTCGCGCGGCTTTTTCGTTTACTGCTTGATGTCGACCAGCTTGATCTCGAACACCAGCGCTTCGTTCGGGCCGATGCGCGGCGGCTGGCCGCGTTCGCCGTAGGCGAGGTCCGGTGGCACGAACAGCTGCCAGTGGTCACCGACGCGCATCAGCGGCAACGCTTCCTGCCAGCCCTTGATCACATCCTTGACCTTGAACTGCACCGGTTCGCCACGGGCGAAGGAGCTGTCGAATTCGAGGCCCGAGGCCAGCGAGCCGCGGTAGTGCACGGTCACGTCGCTGTTGAGGTTCGCGCGCGCGCCGGTGCCTTCTTCAATGACGCGGTACTGCAGGCCCGACTGCGTGGCGACGACGTTCTTCTTGGCCTTGTTCTCGGCCATGAATTTCTGGCTCTTGGCCTTGTTCTCCGACGATATCTTGTCGAACTCGGCCTTGGCCTCGGTCATCATCTTCTGCTGCATCTTGCCGAGCACGTCGCGCATCTGTTCCTGCGAGACGGCCGGATTCTTCTTGCTGTAGCCATCCTGCATCGCGCGGATGATGGTGTTGATGTCCACATCCATCTTACGCTCGACGAAATCGTTGCCGATCTGGTAGCCGATGGAGTAGCTCAGCTTGCCTTTCTCACTTGTGGTGTCCTGTGCAACGACGGCACCGGTCACGAGCAGCGCCGCTGCGGCGACAGACCAACGCAAATTCATGCTTACCTCCAATGGAAATTCTGCCGGAATCGGCCGGCCCAGGGCGCGGCGGCCGCAAAAATAGCTCGTCATGATAGCGGAGCATCAGGCCAGCGGCTACCGCGGCGAAAACCCGTCAGTCACGGCAATTCCGGGCCGCGAAGCCCGCCGCAGACTGCCGTCGCGGAGCTGAACAGCACCCGCATACGGCTGCTACCATGGTTCCTTTTGTGCGGAGCCGCCCATGGATTACCAGAACCTGCTCGTCAGCGATCGCGGCGCCGTCCGCAGCATCACGATCAATCGCCCGGACAAGCTCAACGCGTTGAATCTGCTGACCTTGCGCGAGCTGGATGCGGCTTTTCGCGCCGCCCGCGAGGACGCCACGGTACGCGTGATCGTGCTCGCCGGCGCAGGCGAGAAGGCCTTCGTCGCCGGTGCCGACATTGCCGAACTCGCCACGCTGAGCCCGGTCGAGGCGCAGACTTTTTCCCGCGCCGGGCAGGTTCTCATGCGCGGCATCGAGCGTACGGCCAAGCCGGTCATCGCACGTATCCAGGGCTTTGCCCTGGGCGGCGGCATGGAGCTTGCCATGAGCTGCCACCTGCGCATCGCCAGTGAAAAGGCAAAGCTTGGCCAGCCAGAGATCAATCTCGGCGTTATCCCAGGCTTCGGCGGCACCCAGCGCCTGACCCGTCTGGCCGGACGCAGCGCAGCGCTTGAACTGTGCCTGCTCGGCACGACCATCGACGCCGCGCGTGGCCAGGCGCTTGGCGTGCTCAACCGTGTAGTCCCCGCCGAACAGCTCGACGACATGATTGCCGCCATCGCCGATCAGCTCGCCGCGGCTGCCCCCGTCGCCCTGGCCGGCATCCTCGACGCGGTCAC
>JAAFHE010000167.1 GCA_013298265.1 Lysobacterales bacterium
TTCTACTTTGCGCCTTTCTTCTTGGGGCCTTCCTTGATCCTGGCGGCCTTGTCCCGGTAGTAGCCCTGCGCGGTCGCCGGCAACTGATATTCGGCGGCCAGCGTGACCGCGCGGTCGGCTTCTCGCGCAGCATCTTTCCATTTTGAATTTTTAGCCAGTGCTTCGGCCATGCCCAGATGGGTCTCGGCCGAGTTCGGATTCGCATCGAGATTGCGCTGGAACAGTTTCAGTGCATCCTTCGGCTTGCTGTCGAGCTGCGCGTAGGCGACGCCGGACAATGCTTCTTCCGTGATCAGCAACGGCGTGCCGACGATGCGCGATACCTTGGAGAAATGCTCTTCGGCGTTGGCCAGTCCCTTCGGGTACTCATCAGCGCGGAACCGGTAGCCCGGGTACAGCCGGCGCAGTGCGTCGATCTGCGCGAGCAACGGCACGCTCACAGGGGTTTCTTCCGGAAATGCCGCGGCCTGCCAGCGCAGACCTGCCGGTGCCCTGTTTTTGAAGGTGTCAGCGACGGCTTCGAAATTCGCCAGGGCCTGGCCGGTGTCGTCGGCGCGAGCGATATAGGCGAAGCCCTTGATCGTGCTGTCGGCGTCGAAGGTCTTCTGCAGCGCGCGCTGGGCCAACTGCTTGTCCCAGTCGAGGCCAGGCGCGATCGCCATGTAGCCCTGGAACAGGGCGGGTTCGGCACTCAGGCAATGCAGCACGAACAGGCCGCCGAGCGAATCGCCGGACAGCACGCGAAAGGAGTTGGTGCGGTATTCCTTTTCGATCGTAGGGATCAGTTCGGTCGAGAGAAAGCTCTTGAACTTGTCGGCGCCACCGCCGCCAGCCATTGCTTCCCAGCTCGTCGGCGTGAAATCGCGTGTGCGCTGCGTGCTGTCGATGCCGACAACGATCATTTCCGGGATGTCGCCGCTGGCGGCTAACGTGTCGACCGAGCTCGCCGCATGGTCGAAACGCGTCTGGCCGTCGAGCAGAAACAGCACCGGATAGCGGCGGTTCGTCGCCCAGCGATACGTGGCCGGCAGGTAGACGCGATAGCTGCGGTCCTCCTCAAGCACCTGGGAGCGCAGCTGATAGTGCTGTCCGATGGCAACGGGCTCTGCGGCATGGATGCTGGCGCAGCTCAGCAGAAGCAGCAGTAGAGCGATCAGGGGGCGGAACATGGAACTCTCCTCTAGGCGAGCGCGACGGCAAGGCGCGCGATCTTGAAGCAAATTACGCCAGTTTCAACTCTCGCCGTCGTCCCATCGGGGTAGCCTGTCAGATAGTAGCTGCGGGCCGCATTGCGGCATCGATGGCGTTGACAGCGCCGGCTGCATTGCACTAGCTTCTGTGTATCTGCGTCGCCGTCCGCGACGCACCGACTCTGGTGGCCCGCGCCAACGCGCCGGTCGAGGGTGTGACATGAGCACGCGAACTGTCGTCCTGCACTGAAATCCGCGCAGAGCCACCCGAACAAGGGCGCTCGGCGCCCTTTTTTATTGGCCGCGTCCCGATACGCAATGACGCGGTAACCCGAGGCATATCCCATGATCCACATCACGCTACCTGACGGCAGCCAGCGCGAGTTCGAGCACGCGATTTCGGTACAGGACGTCGCGCTTTCCATCGGCCCCGGTCTGGCCAAGTCGGCCCTAGCCGGAAAGGTCGACGGCAAGCTCGTCGACACCAGTCATCGCATCGACGCCGACGCCCGCCTCGAGATTGTCACGGAGAAGCACCCTGACGCGCTTGAGGTGATCCGGCATTCCACCGCTCATCTGCTGGCCCAGGCTGCGCAACGCCTGTTTCCCGACACTCAGGTGACGATAGGCCCCGTCATCGACAACGGCTTCTTCTACGATTTCGCGCGCAAGAACCCGTTCACGCCGGAAGATCTGGAGAAGATCGAAGCCGAAATGAGGAAGATTGCGGCTGAAGGCCTGCCGGTGCTGCGTTCCGAGATGGAGCGTGATGCCGCGGTCGAGTTCTTCAAGAACAAAGGCGAGACCTACAAGGCCGAGATCATCGCCTCGATCCCGGCCAATGAAGCGTTGTCGCTGTATTCGCAGGGCGAATTCATCGACCTGTGCCGCGGTCCGCACGTACCCAACACGAACAAGCTCAAGGCCTTCAAGCTCATGAAGGTCGCCGGCGCGTATTGGCGCGGTGACGCCAAGAACGAGATGCTGCAGCGTGTCTATGGCACGGCCTGGCTCAACGAGAAGGATCTGAAGGCGTACCTGACCCAGCTTGAGGAAGCCGAGAAGCGCAACCACCGCAAGATCGGCAAGGCGCTGGAGCTTTTCCATCTGCAGGAAGAGGCGCCGGGCCTGGTGTTCTGGCATCCCAAAGGCTGGGCGATCTGGCAGGTCGTCGAGCAGTACATGCGCCGGGTCTACCGTGCAAGCGGCTACCAGGAAGTGCGCTGTCCGCAGATCCTCGACCAGTCCCTGTGGCAGAAGACCGGGCACTGGGAGAACTATCGCGAGAACATGTTCACGACAGGTTCGGAGCATCGCGACTACGCGCTCAAGCCCATGAACTGCCCCGGCCACGTGCAGATCTACAATCACGGACTGCACTCGTATAAGGAATTGCCGATCCGCTACGGCGAGTTCGGCGCCTGCCATCGCAACGAGCCTTCCGGTGCGTTGCACGGCATCATGCGCGTGCGTGGTTTCACCCAGGACGATGGCCATATCTTCTGCACGGAGTCGCAGATCGAGTTCGAAGTGATGGCGTTCCATCGTCAGGCCATGCAGGTCTATGCCGATTTCGGGTTCTCCGACATCGCGCTCAAGATCGCGTTGCGGCCGGACAAACGCATCGGTTCGGACGAGGTCTGGGACAAGGCCGAGGAAACGCTGCGGACGGCGTTGCGCGCCAGCGGCGTGGTGTGGCAAGAGCTGCCGGGCGAAGGCGCGTTCTACGGCCCTAAGATCGAGTACCACATGAAGGACTCGATCGGCCGCGCCTGGCAAGTCGGTACCATGCAGGTCGACTTCTCCATGCCGGGGCGCCTCGGCGCGGAATACGTCGGCGAGGATTCGGCGCGGCACACGCCGGTCATGCTCCACCGTGCGATCGTCGGGTCGCTGGAACGGTTCATCGGCGTACTGATCGAGCATCACGCCGGCAACTTCCCGTCGTGGCTTGCTCCGGTCCAGGCGGTCGTGATGAATATCACCGATGCCCAGGCAGATGCCGTGACCGAGGCGGTGCAAACCCTTGTCGCGCAAGGTTTCCGGGTTGAGGCGGATTTGCGCAACGAGAAGATCGGCTATAAAATCCGCGAGCACACGCTTCAGAAGGTTCCGTATCTTCTCGTGATCGGTGATCGCGAAAAGGAAAACGGGGCTGTTTCTGTGCGTATTCGTTCGGGCGAGGACCTGGGTTCGATGTCGGTAACCCAGTTCATGGATCGTCTAAAGGGCGAACAGATCGGGGCTTAAGTCGCTGATCGTTCGATAGTTATTGTTTTCTGGGAGGACGCGCGTATCGCCGCCACTGCTGAAAAAGCCAACCGCCGCAATCTCGAGATCCGCGTCCCGCGGGTCCGTGTGATCGGCGCAGACGGGGAACAGGTCGGGGTCTTGTCGCGCGATGACGCGCTGCGCATGGCTCAGGATCTGGAGCTGGATCTCGTTGAGATCCAGCCCAATGCAGACCCGCCCGTCTGCCGCATCATGGACTTCGGCAAGTTCAAGTTCGAGATGCAGAAGAAGGCCCATGCGGCCAAGAAGAAGCAGAAACAGGTCGAGATCAAGGAACTGAAGTTCCGCCCGACCACCGACGACGGTGACTACGAAGTCAAGATGCGCAACATGAAGCGCTTCCTGGCCGAGGGTGACAAGGTCAAGGTCGTCATCCGCTTCAAGGGTCGTGAAATGGCGCATGTGGAACTCGGCGACGCGATGGTCAAGCGCATCGCTGCGGAGATCACCGAAGAAGCGGTGGTCGAGCAGTGGCCGCGCCTGGAAGGCCGCCTCATGGTCATGATGGTCGCGCCGAAGAAGAAACAGCAGCAGTAAGCGCGCAAGCGCGATTCAGAAATTTCCCGGCGCGGATTGCGCCGGGACCTTGTGCCACTTCACACCCGGCACTTGTGGAACCCGCCTACGCGTGCGTGGGCTTATCAGCCGATTCGAGCAGGACGGAAAGCGTGGCACCTCGCCACCGCTCGGGTCAGTAACGAAAAACCTAAACGGAGCAGTTCCATGCCCAAGATGAAAACCAACCGGGCCGCTGCCAAGCGGTTCCGCAAGACGGCGTCCGGAAAATTCAAGTGCGGCCACGCTTTCAAGAGCCACATCCTCACCAAGAAGTCGACCAAGCGTAAGCGCAATCTGCGCGGCACGAACCATGTTCGGGCCGAGGACGCAGGCCGCGTCGCACGCATGCTGCCGTATCTCTGAGTGGAGGATTGAACAATGGCACGAGTTAAGAAAGGTGTGACGGCGCGTCGTCGCCACAAGAAGATCCTGGCCAAGGCGAAGGGTTACTACAACGCCCGCCGCAAAGTATTCCGCGTAGCCAAGCAGGCCGTTACCAAGGCGCACCAGTACGCCTATATCGGCCGCAAGCAGCGCAAGCGCCAGTTCCGTCGCTTGTGGATCGTCCGTATCAACGCGGGTGCGCGTCAGTTCGGCCTGTCCTACAGCCGCATGATGAACGGTCTGAAGAAGGCCAGCATCACGGTTGACCGCAAGGTACTGGCCGACATCGCGGTGCACGACATCGCGGCGTTCGGTGCGCTGGCCGAGAAGGCGAAGAGCGCCCTGGCCGCGTAACAGCAGCGTTGTATCCACGGCGATGCGGTGCATCGCCGGCTGCAAACGTGGGGAGCGCAGGCCTAGTTGCCTCGCTCCCCATTTTTTTGTGTGTCCGCAACGTTGTTTGTTGTGCCGATCGGCGCGGTGCATTGCTGGACGCGAATGACGTTTGCGGTGAACCGCAAGCGGGGCCGGAAATTTCTTTGGGGTTTGCATGGACGTGTTGCAGACGCAGGTCGACGAATCGCTGGCGCGCATCAGCGACGCCGCTTCAATCGACCATCTCGAAAGCCTGCGCGTTGGCTTGCTCGGCAAGAGCGGTCTCGTCACCGAACAGCTCAAGGCGCTGGGCAAGCTGGCGCCGGACGAGCGCAAGGTCGCCGGCGAACGTGTCAACCGCGCCAAGGAAAGCCTGCAGAACGCGATCGCCGCTCGCCGGATCGTGCTGGAAGAGGCGGCGTTCATCGAGCGGCTCGCGAGCGAACGCATCGACATCGGTCTGCCCGGTCGTGTTTCCGATCTTGGTGCCGTGCATCCTGTCTCGCGCACGCTCGCGCGCATCACCGACATCTTCTCGCGGCTGGGCTATCAGGTCGCTGAGGGGCCGGAGATCGAAGACGACTATCACAATTTCGAGGCGCTGAATTTCCCGCCGCACCATCCGGCGCGCGCCATGCACGACACATTCTATTTCCCCGATGGACGCCTGCTGCGTACGCATACCTCGCCGGTGCAGATCCGCGCGATGAACGTGCAGCAGCCGCCGATCCGCATCATCGCGCCGGGCAAGGTCTATCGCAGCGATTCGGATCAGACCCACACGCCAATGTTCCATCAGGTCGAGGGCCTGTTGGTCGATGAAACCTCGAGTTTCGCCGACCTGAAGGGCACGCTGGCCGAGTTCGTGCGCGCTTTCTTCGAACGCGATTTCGACATGCGTTTCCGGCCGAGCTATTTCCCGTTCACCGAGCCCTCTGCCGAAGTCGATATCCGCTGGGATCAGGAAGACGGCAGCGAGCGTTGGCTGGAAGTCCTGGGCTGCGGCATGGTGCACCCGAATGTGCTGCGTAGCTGCGGCATTGACCCGGAGCGCTATACCGGCTTTGCCTTTGGCCTGGGTGTCGAGCGTTTCGCCATGCTGCGTTACGGCGTCAAGGACCTGCGTCGGTTCTTCGAGAACGACCTGCGTTTCCTGCGTCAGTTTGTGTGATGCGGCACCCGCTCTCCTGCCTCCACTTTTTGTGAACGTCCACACATGAAATTCAGCGAAAACTGGCTGCGCGACCTCGTTGATCCGGCGGCGGACAGAAACGAGTTGTGTCATCGCCTCACCATGGCCGGGCTCGAAGTCGAAGGCGTGGAAACGCTTGGCGAAGGGCTGGACGGGGTGTTCGTCGGCGAGATCGTGGCCTGCGAAAAGCATCCGAATGCCGACAAGCTGCGCGTCTGCAGCGTTTCGATCGGCCGTGGCGAAGACCTGCAGATCGTCTGCGGTGCACCTAACGCGCGGCTGGGCCTAAAGGCGCCCGTCGCGACCATCGGTGCGAGCCTGCCCAACGGCATGGCCATAAAACAGGCTGCGCTGCGCGGCGTCGACTCTTTCGGCATGCTCTGTTCCGCCAAGGAGTTGGGTCTCGATGCCGATGCCTCCGGCCTCATGGAACTGCCGGCCGATGCGCCAGCCGGCGCTGCGCTGGCTGGTTACCTTGCGCTGCCTGACGCGAGCATCGAACTGAAGATGACGCCGAACCGGCCGGATTGCCTCGGCCTGCGCGGACTGGCCTACGACGTGGCCGCGCTGTTCGGCGCTCCGTTGAAGGACGTCTCGGGCGATGCGGTCGCCACGACATCGGAATCGGCGCGCGAGGTGCGGCTTGAGGCCGATACGGACTGCCCGCGTTATGTCGGTCGTGTCGTCGACGGCATCAATCCGGCCGCACCTTCGCCGCTATGGCTCAGGGAGCGTCTGCGTCGTGCCGGCCTGCGTCCGATCAGTGCGGTGGTCGACGTCACCGCCTACGTGATGCTTGAGCTTGGCCAGCCCATGCATGCGTTCGACAATGCGAAGCTCGACGGAGAGGTGGTTGTGCGCCGTGCGACGGCGGGGGAAACGCTGACCTTGCTCGACGGCAATGAAGCGACCCTCGATCCGCAGTTCCTCGTTATCGCCGATCAGGCGCGCGCGATTGCGTTGGCCGGCATCATGGGCGGTCTGGACACGCGAGTCACTGATTCGACCACCAGTGTCTTCTTCGAAAGCGCACACTTTGCACCGGCATCGATCATGGGGCGTGCGCGCAAACTGGGCATGCATACGGACGCATCGCACCGCTTCGAGCGTGGCGTCGATCCGGAACTGCCGCGCGCCGCGCTCGAGCGCGCGACTGCGTTGCTGTTGCAGATCGCTGGCGGCCGCGCGGGGCCGGTCGTCGAGGCGGTCGCTACCGCGTATCTGCCGCAACGACATGCCGTAGCCCTGCGCCGCCAGCGCCTGGGGCGCGTGCTCGGCATGGACGTGGCGGATACGGAAGTCGAGCGCATCCTGAGTGCCCTGGGCATGGACCTGCAATCTACCGCGCAAGGCTGGTCGGTCACGCCGCCGTCGCGCCGTTTCGATATTGAGATCGAAGAGGATCTGATTGAAGAGGTCGTCCGTGTGCACGGCTATGAACGCGTGCCCACGCGCGCACCGAGTGGCCAGCTGCGCCTGAACCTCGCTGCGGAGGCACGGGTGCCGGCCGAACGTGTACGCGCGC
>JAAFHE010000168.1 GCA_013298265.1 Lysobacterales bacterium
AGGTCTTCGCGGATCAGCACGCGCTTGCCGTGCAGGTCGAGGTCGGTCATGCGGAGTATGGACATGGGGGATCCCTGGTGGTCGGGCGGGTTGTCGGGCGGCAGCCTGGCTGCGCTCCGCTGCCCGTGCAGCGGAGCGGCGAAAGCGGAGGATTACAGCGGCGCCGCACGGGCTTTGCAAATCGTGCGCGGTAGCCCGCCGGTCGCGTGCGGCTTGAATTAGTCTGGACGTCCCTGTCCGATGTCTTGCCTCCATGTTCGTGCTGATCACCAAGGCCGTACTGGCCTACGCGCTAGGGTCGGTTTCCGGCAGCCTGCTGCTCGGGCGCCGCGGCGGATTCGACATCCGCGAGGCCGGCAGCGGCAATGCCGGCGGTACCAATGCGCTGCGCACGCGCGGCTGGCGCTTCGCGCTCGGCGTTGTTGCCATTGATGTCAGCAAGGGCGCGCTCGCGGTCTGGCTGGCGCTGCGGATACCCACCACGGCGCTCTCGCCCGGCCTGTACATAGAGGCGCTGGTCTGCGGTCTCGCCGCCGTGGTCGGCCACGTCTTGCCGGTGTACTACGGCTTTCGCGGCGGCAAGGGCGCGGCGACGGTGGTCGGCACGATCGCGGTGCTGTGTCCGCTCGCGATGCCGCCGCTGCTGCTGGTCTGGCTCCTCGTGCTCGGGTCTACCGGCTATGTCGGCCTGGCGACGATGGTTGCCGGGGTCGCGCTGGTGCCGCTGGTCTGGTGGATTGCGCCGGGCATTGCGCCCTTGCACGGCTACGCCCTGGCTTGCGCCGGGCTGCTGCTGCTCACGCACAGCGGCAACCTGTTGCGCCTGTACCGCGGCACCGAGAATCGCTTCGAACGCGCCCGCGTGCTTGCGCGTCTGTTCGTCGGACGGCATTGATGCAGGCGCGCGATCTGGTCATGGCGCTCGCCGACGGACAGTGCTGTTCCGGCAGCGAACTGGCGCGCCGCTTCGGCGTGACGCGCGCGGCGGTCTGGAAGCGGCTGGCCGAATTGCGCGAGGCCGGCCTGCCCCTCGCCGCCGTCGCCGGACGTGGCTATCGCCTGGAGCTGCCGCTGGAACTGCTGGACGCCGCCGCGATCCGCAACGGCCTGCCCGATGCGGTGCGTGCCCGTTTCGGCGACATCGCCGTGCACTGGGCCATCGACTCGACCAGCAGCGAATTGCTGCGCGGCGCCGGGCTGCGCGCGGATCTCGCCGTGTGCCTGGCCGAGCAACAGAGCTCCGGACGCGGTAGGCGCGGCCGCCAGTGGCAATCGCCTTTGTTGTGCAATGTATACCTTTCCGTGCTCAAGCGATTCGAGCGCGGCATGGGCAGCCTCGCGGGGCTGAGCCTTGCGGTCGGCGTCGCCGTCGCGCGCGCGCTGGAACGCTGCGGCGCGCCGGCGCTGGAACTGAAATGGCCGAATGATGTGCTTGCCGGGGACGGCAAGCTGGCCGGCATCCTGGTCGAGCTTGGCGGTGAGTTCCTCGGTCCCTGCCATGCCGTCATCGGCATCGGCGTGAATCTGTACCTGCCGGCGGCGGTGCGCGCGGCGATCGAGCAGCCGGTCGCCGACCTCGCGACCCTCTGCGCGCCGCTGCCGCCACGCAACCGGGTCGTCGCTGTCTTGCTCGATGAACTGGCTCAGGTGCTGGACGTTTTCGCCGCCGAGGGTTTCGCCGCACTACGTGGCGAATTCGAACGTCGCGACCGGCTGCGCGGGCGAGCGATCACACTCAGCGATGCCAATGGCATGCAGCACGGGCAGGGTGCCGGCGTGGATGCGCGCGGTGCGCTGCTACTGCTCCAGGGCGGTACCATCGCCGCTTTCGACAGCGCGGAAGTGACGGTGCGACCCGCATGAATCTGCTCGTGGATCTGGGCAATACACGACTCAAATGGGCGTTGCACGAGGACGCCGGCCTGCGTGCCGGCATGCCGGTCGATCATTCGCGGCCGCTGGCGCGGGAACTGGCATCGGCCTGGCGCGATGCGCCGCCGGTCGCGCGCGTGCTGATCGCTTCGGTCGGCCGTCCGCGCCTGGAAGCCGAACTGGTCCAGGCCGTGCGGACACGCTTCGGCGTGGAACCCGAATTCGTCGCGACGGCGGCCTCCGCCTGCGGCGTGCGTATCGCCTACGCGCGGCCGGAAAAGCTGGGCGTGGACCGGTTCGTCGCGCTGATCGCATTGCGTGCGCTGCAGCCGGAGCCGGTCGTACTGGCAAGCGTCGGCACGGCCCTGGTGCTCGACGCGCTCGACGCGTCGGGCCAGCATCTCGGCGGGCTGATCGCACCGAGCCCGCTGCTGATGCAGCAGGCGCTGCTCGGCGCGACCGCCCGGGTGAGCGCATCGGACGCGGCACGTATCGTCGAGATCGCTGACGACACCGAGGACGCGGTGCGCTCGGGCTGCTGGCTCGCTGCGGCGTCACTTGTGGATAGGTTCCATTCTGGCGTGCGCAAGCGGCTCGGTGTCGGCGTGACACTGGTGCTGGCCGGCGGCGCAGCGCACGAACTTGCGCCACTGCTGCGCGTACCGGTGCGCGTCGAGGCGGACCTGGTCCTGCGCGGACTGGCCCGACTCGCGGTTGTCCCCGCGGCCGGCGGCGAGCCGGTAGAATCCGGCGACTTCTGATCGCGACGTCTCCGCATGTTCCTGCGCGTGCTGTTCCTGCTGCTGCTAGCGATGAATGTCGGCGTCGCCAGCTGGCTGTATTTCGCGCCCGAAACCACCGAGCGCGAGATCGCGGTCACTGACGTCGGCATTTCGCGGCTGGAATTGCTCGCCGAGCGCGAACGCCTGGGCGATGCCGCGAGTGCCGAGCTCGTCGAGGCGCCGGCCGTGAGCGACACGCCAGACCAGTGCCGCAGCATCGGTCCGTTCGCGACCCAGGCCGACATGCGCGCGGCGATGAACAAGCTGACCTCGCGCGTGCGCCGCATTCAATACCGCGAGGCACGCACGACCCAGCCGCGCGGTTATTGGGTATTCGTGCCGGCGATGGCCTCGCGCGAACAGGCCCTCGGCGTGGCGCGCCAGTTGTCCGCCAAGGGAGTGCGCGACTACTACGTCGTCACCGCTGGCGACCAGCAGAACACGATCTCACTCGGCCTGTTCCGCGAGCAGGCGAATGCCGAGCGCCGGCGCGCCGAGATCGCCGCATTGGGTTTCTCGCCGCAGCTGCTGCAGCGTACGGAAGACCTGCCGGTCTACTGGGTCGATTTCGCCGAGGATCCGCAGCGCCCGGTCGCGTGGCGCGCGCAGATGCCGGACCTGGTCGAGCTGAAAGAACAGCCGGTGCAGTGTTTCTGATCCAGCGGCGTTCGGTGTTCGGGTAGCGGCAGTCTGCATGCCGGTGCGTAAGGTGCCCACCGTGCGCCGCGCAATCCGCCGCCGCGGCCGCGGGGTGAGAATTCGGTCGCGTTGTACACCCTTGCGGCGGCCGCGGGCGATTGGCACTCTTGCGCGTCCTGCCGCCAACCTGTCCATGCGCTGAACTTTGGATGCGCGTCGCGGTCAGGGCTAGGTCAATGCCCCAACCCGAGGATTTGCGATGTTCAAGAAGCTCACCCTGTGCCTCGCCCTCGCGGCGGCGGCTTTTACCGCCACGGCAGCTGATGTCAAGGAAATCAAGATCGTCAGCGACGCGATCCTTTCCCTGGTGCCCCAGGCCAAGATCGATTCCGTCGTCAAGTCCAGCCTGCCGGGCTTCTATGAAGTGGTTACCGGCGGTCAGGTCGTCTACGTCAGCGCCGACGGCAAGTACTTGCTCCAAGGCAGCCTGTTCGACATGAGCAACAAGAAAGATCTGACCGAGGCGCGTCTCGGCGGCATCCGCAAGGAGCTGGTCGACAACGTGCCGAAGTCCAAGCGCATCGTGTTCGCGCCCAAGGACCCGAAGTACACGGTGACGGTATTCACCGACATCGATTGCGGCTACTGCCGCAAGCTGCACAACGACATCGCCAAGTACAACGAGCAGGGCATCGCGATCGAGTATCTGTGGTTCCCGCGCTCGGGTCCGGGCACGCCTTCGTTCGACAAGGCCGTCTCGGTGTGGTGTGCGACCGACCGCAACAAGGCATTCACCGACGCGAAGTCGGGCACCGACCCCAAGGCCGCCCAGTGCGACAACCCGATCGCCGAGGAATTCGAGCTGGGCCGCCGCGTCGGTATCAACGGCACTCCGACCGTGATCGCGCCGGACGGCACGCAGATCGGCGGTTATCTGGCCCCGGAAGCGATGCGTCAGCGCCTTGACAGCCTCGTTGCCAAATAAGCATTGATTTTTAAGTAATTTTTGACGGCGGCTGCGGTGGCGCAGCCGCCGTTCTCGTGTCGGGATCTGTGCGGCTGGCGATAGCGATTGGCGGACGCCAGCGGTTATCATGCGCGCCCTTCTGAGAACCCGCTCCGGAACGGCCTTACATGATCGTCCTCGACGGGCAAAGCGCCCTGTCTGCCTTCCGTCTCGATCGCCTGAATCGCCAATTGGCCGAATCGGCATCCGGCGCACGCGTGTCCTCGGCACGTTTTGTCTATCTGCTCGCTGCGGCGCGGCAGCCGGACGATGCGGCGCGACAGCGTCTTGCGCAGGTGCTCGAAGCCCGGCCCGACGCGGCGCGTCCGTCCAGCCTCTGGGTGGTGCCGCGGCTCGGCACGATCTCTCCGTGGTCGAGCAAGGCGACCGACATCCTGCAGGGCTGCGGCTTCGCGATAGACCGAGTCGAGCGCGGCGTTGCCTTCGAGGTCGGCAGCCTGCCGGCGGTCGGAAGTCCGGCCTGGAGTGCGCTCGTCGCGGTGCTGCATGACCCGATGACCCAATCGGTGGTGACTTCCCTGGCCGACGCCGAGGATCTGTTCCTCGCCGGAGCGCAGGGGGCCCTGGGACGCATTGTGCTCGGCAACGAGCCGGCGGTTGCGTTGGCCGAAGCCAACCAGCGACTCGGTCTGGCTCTGGCCAGCGACGAGATCGACTATCTGGTCGAGCGCTATGCCGAGCTCGGCCGTGACCCCAGCGACGCCGAACTCATGATGTTCGCCCAGGCCAATTCCGAGCACTGCCGGCACAAGGTGTTCAACGCGAGCTGGAACGTCGACGGCGAGGCGCAGCCGCGTTCGCTGTTCGCGATGATCAAGAACACCCACCAGCAGTCGCCGGCGCACACCTTGTCTGCCTATGCCGACAATGCGGCGGTGATCACCGGCAGCGAAGGCCGGCGTTTCTTTGCCGACGCCGACGGTGTCTATCGTGCGCATGCGGAGCGCATCGATTACGCGATCAAGGTGGAAACGCACAATCACCCGACCGCGATCGCGCCGTTTCCGGGCGCGTCGACCGGCTCGGGTGGCGAGATCCGCGACGAAGGCGCGACCGGCCGCGGCGGCAAGCCCAAGGCTGGCCTGACCGGCTTTTCCGTGTCGCACCTGCGCATACCCGGGCTGGCGCGGCCGTGGGAAACCGAGCGGCCGCTGCCGCCGCGCATGGCCAGCGCGTTCGAAATCATGCGCGACGGCCCGATCGGCGCGGCCTCGTTCAATAACGAATTCGGACGGCCCGCGCTCGGCGGCTATTTCCGCAGCTACGAGCAGGAAACCGGCTTGCCGGGCCTGCGCCGCGGCTATGACAAGCCGATCATGATCGCCGGCGGCCTGGCCAATTTGCGTTCGGGGCATGTGGAAAAGCGCAATCTGCAGGCCGGCGACGCGGTTGTGGTGCTCGGCGGCCCGGCGATGCTGATCGGCCTGGGCGGCGGCGCCGCCTCGTCAGTCGCATCGGGTACGAGTTCGGCGGAGCTGGATTTCGCCTCGGTGCAGCGCGACAACCCCGAGATGGAGCGCCGCTGCCAGGAAGTGATCGATCACTGCTGGCAGCTCGGCGACACCAACCCCATCGTCAGCGTGCACGATGTCGGCGCCGGCGGACTGTCCAATGCGATCCCCGAACTGCTGCACGACTCGCGCGTCGGCGGACGCATCGATCTGGACAAGGTGCCCTGCGCCGATCCGTCGCTGTCGCCGATGCAGCTGTGGTGCAACGAATCGCAGGAACGCTATGTGATCGGCGTGCGCCCCGATGACCTGGCCCGCTTCGAGGCGATCTGCGTGCGCGAGCGCTGCCCGTATGCGGTCGTCGGTACGGCGACCGCGGAGCAGCACCTGATGGTCGGCTACGGCGTCGACACGGCCACGCCAATTGGTTCCGGCGTCGCCATCGACCTGCCCATGGACGTGCTGTTCGGCAAAGCGCCGAAGATGCATCGCGACGCGAAGCGCAAGGCGCCGCGCGTGGATCTGGTCTCCGATTGCCTCGGGATCAATCTCAACGAAGCGATGCAGCGCGTGCTGCAGTTCCCGGCCGTAGGCTCCAAGTCCTTCCTGATAACGATCGGTGACCGCAGCGTCGGCGGGCTTTGCTCGCGCGACCAGATGGTTGGTCCATGGCAGGTACCGGTAGCGGACTGCGCCGTGACCCTGGCCGATTTTGACGGCTATGCCGGCGAAGCCATGGCCATGGGCGAGCGCACGCCCCTGGCGGCGCTGTCGAGCGCCGACGCGGCGCGCATGGCGGTGGGTGAGGCGTTGACCAATCTCGCCGCCGCGCCGGTGGCCGATCTGGGTGAAGTGCGCCTGTCGGCGAACTGGATGGCGGCGGCGAGTTTCCCGCACCAGGATGCCGCGCTGTTCGATGCGGTGCGCGCGATTGGCATGGAGCTGTGTCCCGCGCTCGGTATCTCGATTCCGGTCGGCAAGGATTCGTTGTCCATGCAGACCGTCTGGCATGACGGCGAGCGCGAGCAGAAGACCATCGCTCCGGTCTCCTTGATCGTCACCGCTTTCAGCCGCGTGGGCGACGTGCGCAAGGCGCTGACGCCGCAGCTGCGCATGGACAAGGGCGAGACCGAGCTCTGGCTACTCGACATCGGCGGCGGCCGCAACCGGCTCGGCGGGTCTGCGCTGATGCAGGTTTTCAACCGTTCCGGCGGCGTACCGCCGGATCTCGACGATGCGGCGCGCTTCAAGAGCTTTTTCGACTGCATCCAGCGGGCCAATGCCGCCGGCCTGCTGCTGGCCTATCACGATCGCGCCGACGGCGGCGTGCTGGTCACCTTGCTGGAAATGGCCTTCGCCGGCCATTGCGGCCTGTCCATCGGCCTGGACGGTTGGGCCGAGAACACCTTGCGTGCGCTGTTCTGCGAGGAACTCGGCGCCGTGGTGCAGGTGCGCCGTGACGATCTGCCGGCGTTCAAGGCGCTGTTGGCGGAATTCGGCCTCAGCGATATCGCGCACATGGTCGGCCGGCCCAAGGAAAAACTGCAGATCGGCATACGTCTGGGCGACGACACGCTCGGCCGCTGGGACTGGAGCGACCTCATGCGCACCTGGTCGCAGACCAGCCACGCGATGCAGCGGCTGCGCGATAACCCGGTGCTGGCTGATGGCGAGCAGGACTGGCGCTGCGACAGCGACGATCCTGGCATCACGCCCAAGCTAAGCTTTGAT
>JAAFHE010000169.1 GCA_013298265.1 Lysobacterales bacterium
GCCGGGCGGGAGCGCAGGGCAACGCAGGCCCAGGCCAATGCGCGGTCATGGCGGCGCGTGCGGGCCCGGCGGGCATTCCTGCATCCCGGCCCAACCGCCGCAGGCCGCGCCTCGGCAGCGGGGGCTGCGGCAATACGGCGTGACAGGATTTTCCGCGGCACCGCGTACTATCCAACCACCCGGGCCGGTCTCAGGCCCATGGATCTCACGTGGGGTCGATCATGAAAATCCGGTCTTTGAGCCTAGTCCTGTCCCTGTTGCTGGCCGGCGGTGCGCAGGCAGCCGTCACCCTGGAAACCTCGAGCGAAGCGCTGCGCGTTGATCCGGCCGCGGCACCGGCGCCGCAGCACTGGCGCAGCGGCGCCAAATCCGCCGCGGCGGCACCGCTGCTGCGGCTGCCGGCGCTCGCCACCGAGCGCGTGGCCGCGGTCAAGCGACGCAACCAGATGGAAGGCCAGCGTCGCGTGCAGATCGGCATCAGCCGCGCCATCGCCAGCGAAGCGGTAGACGATCTGCCGCAGGCGGCGCTGCATCAGGTCGACGGCGGAGCCGTGCTGCGCCTGGATGTCGCATCGACCGGCGCGGCATCACTGCGCAGCGGTCTGCGCGCCGCAGCGTGGCCCGACGGCGTGGAACTGCGCGTCGCCGGCGCCGACGGGGTCATCTTTTCCGTGGACGCCGCCGCGGCGCGGGCGCAGGCCGGTGCCGACGGCGTGTTCTGGACCGCAGTCACCGACGGTGAGCGGCAGCAGCTCGAACTGTTCATTCCCGCGGGCATCGATCCGGCCGGCGTCGCGCTGCATGTCGATTCGCTGTCGCACCTGCTGGTCTCGCCGCAGCGCGAAGGCGTGAGCAAGGCGCTCGGCGATTCGGGGGCGTGCAATGTCGATGTGATCTGCCGCACCGGTTCCCTCGGCTCCTCCTTCGTCAGTGCCAAGAACGCGGTCGCGCGTATGGTCTATCAGTCCGGCGGCGGCAGCTTTACCTGCACCGGCACGCTGCTCAACGACATCAACACCAGCAACCAGACGCCGTGGTTCTTCACCGCGCACCACTGCATCGGCAACCAGAGCGAAGCCTCATCGATGAGCACGTTCTGGAACTACGAGACACCGAGCTGCGGCGTCGACCAGAGCGGTCCGAACACCCAGCTGACCGGCGGCGGCCAGTTGCTCTATTCCGAAGGCAGCACCGACGGCGCGCTGCTGCGCCTCAACAGCACGCCGCCGGCGGGTGCCGTATTCGCCGGCTGGAACGCCAACGCGCTGACACCCTCGACCCTGGTCACGGCGATCCATCATCCGTCCGGCGACATCAAGAAAGTCAGCCAGGGCAACCACAGCGGCACACGCGCCAACGTGACCTTCGACGGCCAGACCGTGGGCAGCACCTGGAAAGCCTCCTGGAGCGAGGGTACGACCGAAGGCGGCAGCAGCGGCTCGGGCCTGTTCACGATCGAAAGCGGCGGCAGCTACCAGCTACGCGGCGGCCTGTACGGCGGCGGCGGTGCCTGCAGCAATACCGGCCAGAGCGAAGCCGCGGGCAATGTGGATTTCTATTCGCGCCTGGACCTGATCTTTCCGGCCATCGAGCAGTACATCGCCAATGCCGGCAGCGGAGTCGGCGCCACGCGCGACTACACCGGCCTGTGGGACGTGCGCAGCGAAGGTGGCCGCGGCATCAGCATGTTCAAGTTCGGCGACGTGCTGTTCGCGGTCTGGTTCGTCTACAACAGCCAGGGCCAGGCCTCGTGGTACCAGCTCGATCCGCAATGGACTGGCGCCGATGTCGCCAGCGGTCGCGTCGTGCGTTTCAGCGGATCGCCGTGGGGGCCGAGCTACAACCCCGACGCGCGCGTGCTGACCCAGGTCGGTACGTTCACGCTGACGTTCACGTCGGCCACGCAGGCGAACTTCAGCTACAACGTCGACGGCGTTAACCGCACGGTGCTGCTGCAGAAATACTGATCGGCTCAACCAGCCGGCGGCGGCGTGGCTGCCGCCGGCTCCAGCTTCGCCGCGAGTCCACCGGCGCGCCGGATGGGTTGCGCGAGCGCGGCCGTGATGACCTCGGGCAACGCGCAGATCTCGACACGGTGTTTCGCCCGCGACAGGCCGGTATAGAGCAGTTGGCGCGACAGGATGCGCTGCGCCGGATCCGGCGGCAGCAGCACGGCGGCATGAGCGTATTCGGAGCCCTGGCTCTTGTGCACGGTGATCGCGAACGCACCTTCGTGCGCGGGAAGGCTGTCCGGCGACAGCGCGCGTGCACTGGCTTCGCCGTCCGCGGCGGACGCTTCGAACCAGACGCGCAGGCGGCCATTGGCGTCCGCCAGACACAGGCCGATATCGCCGTTGAACAGGCGCTGCCCATAGTCGTTGCGTGTGATCAGCACGGCACGGCCGGCGTACCACACGGTTTCCGGCGCCAGGTTCCACTGCAGCTTGAGTTCGGCCTCGATCGCCGCGTTCAGCGCGAGCGCGCCGAAACTGTCTTCGCGCAACGCGCAGAGTAGCTGGCGCTGCGTCAGCGCCTGCAGCGCGCCGAGCGCCTGCCGTGCGGGATCGGCGGGCGGCGGATCGAACAGCGAGGCCTGATAGGGCAGCCCGGCTCCGCGGCCGGCGTCGGCCAGGGCGGGTTCGTTCGTGTCGGAAACCGGCGGATCGTGCCTGTCCGCCAGGGTCGGCCGCAGCGGCAGCGCGGCGAGCGCCATCGCCCACTGCCGCACGAACGCGCGCAGCGCCGCCGCGTCGGCGATGGGTCGCAGCACGGCGCGCGGCGCCGCGGCCGCGAGCGCCGCGTCCAGGGCCACGCCGTCGCCGACGCGCACCGCCTGGTTCAGCGCGACGAGTTCGCGCTGCGCGCGGAAGCTGTGTTCCAGGCGCACGAGTTCCGGCGCGCGCGCGCGCTCCAGCGCGGCGACGAGGTCCATGAGCACCGAGCCCGCGGCGACGGAGGTGAGCTGGTCCGCATCGCCGAGCAGGATCAGGGTCGCATCGTCGCGCACCGCGTCGAGCAGGCTGCGCAGCATGGCCAGATCCATCATCGAGGCTTCGTCGATCACCACGATGTCGGCCGCGACCGGCCGCGACCGGCCGCGCGTGAAGCGGTTGCGGCGCGGGTCGAAACCGAGCAGCCGGTGTAGGGTCAGTGCCTCGTGTTCCGGGATCTGCGCGAGCAGCGGCTGCCAGTCGGCCGGCAGCGCCGCCGCGCCGGACTGCAATGCCGCCTTGCCGCCGCGCAGGGACTGCAGCAGGCGCTGCGCCGCCTTGCCGGTCGGCGCGGCGAGCTGGATCAGCGGCGGCGATGGCGCACGCCGCTGCAGCATCAGCAGCAGGCGCAGCACGGTCGTGGTCTTGCCGGTGCCGGGCCCGCCGGTGAGCACGAACAGGCGCCGTCCGACCGCCGCGGCAACCGCGTCGCGCTGGCGCTGCGCCGCGGGCTCGTCGCGCGGGAACAGCACGGCGAGATCGGCAGCGACCGCCGCCGGGTCGGCGGCGGCGGCGGCGCCGCGGCGTTGTTCGACACGCGACGCGATCGCGACTTCGTGCGCGTGGTTGCGCCACAGCGCAAAGCGGGCCTGCGCGTCGATCACGAACGGAACCAGGGCCTGGCCATCGCCGACCAGCGGCTCGCGGCGCAGTGTGTCGATCTGCGCCGCGGACAGCGCAGGCATGCCATGCCGCCCGGCGTCTTCGCCGGCCAGCGGCAACGCTGCGTCGCCGAGACCGTCGGCAAGGCTGGCCCAGCCGGCCACGTCAGCGAGCAGTTCCGAACCACCGTGCACACGTACCCAATGGGACAATGCGCGATCGAGCGGGCGCCAGACTTCGGGCAGATCAGCCTCGCCATCGCGCAGGAAACGGTACAGGCTCACGAACGGCCTCCGAGCACCGCATCGACCGCGTCGAGCAGCGCCGCATCGAAGCGCCGGCGCCAGACGCCGAGCCCCGGCGCCAGGCCGCAGGCGCGCACGAACAGGTAGATCGACTCGCCGAGATGACGCGCCCGGTCGTAGTCCGGCAGTCGCTGGCGCAGATAGCGCTCCAGCGCCACCGTATAGAGCAAGGCCTGAAAACCGTAGTGATGCTCGTCCATCGCCGTGGCCAGGCGCGCGGGCGCGTAGTCGGCCAGACCATCGCCGAGGTAATTGGTCTTGTAGTCGAGCACATGGAAGCGGCCCTCGTGCTCGAAGATCAGGTCGATCTTGCCGCTCATCAGGCCGACCAGCGTCGTGCCGGGCAGATTCGCCGGCAGCAGGCCGGCGCCGCCGTGGCGTGTGCAGGCATCGCGCAGCGCGTGCAGCGACACCGCGTCGAGCACGAACTGGAACGCCATCTCGGCGCGCTGGCGCACAGGTTCCAAGGTGAACAAAGTCTTGTCGCCGGCCAGCGGTACGTCGAGCGCGCGCTGGATCAGCGTCGCGAGCGCGGCGACCGCGGCGTCAAGGGCAGCGGCGCCGCCCGGCACCTTGACCGCGTTCTCGCGCAGGCTGGTAGCGATCAGTTCGTGCTGCGCATTGAGTGCGACGCCGGGTTCGCGGCGTTCGAACACCGCATGCACGGCATTGCCGAAGTCCGCGCCGCGCAGGTGAGCTAGCACGCCGATGCGCGCATCCGCGTCCGCTACGGGCTCGGCCGGCAACAGCGGCGCCCGCGCGTCGTCGCGTGCCGCGTTTTCGTCGTCGGCCGCGGTTTCTTCCTGCGCACCGCGGCTACGGCCGGCGACCAGCGCGGTGAAGCTGTAGGTGTGCTCCAGCACCGGTCGTGGCGGTTCGTGCCGCGCCGCGAGCTGGCGCAGGTCCGGCGCCGCCGCCGCGTCGTAGTGCGCATCGGGCCACGCCCAGTCGTCGGCGTGCCAGGCGAGATGCGGCGCGGCCTGCGCCAGCGGCCGGTCGGGCGTTGCCGCCTGCAGCCGCGCGATCGTCGCATCGAGGGCCGAGCGTTCCGGATCGGGGGACGGAGCGGCGTTGACGCGCGCGTCGCGCGGGCGTTGCGGTGGCAGCGCGTAGACATGGCACGCGTGCTGCGCGCGCGTCAGCGCCACATAGAGCACGCGGAGTCGTTCCTCCTGGTCTTCTTCAAGCGCCTGCTGCAAGGCCAGTGCGCGCCCGCCCGCAAGTTCAGCCACCCGCAGGCCGGTGGCCGCGTCGTAGGACAGCGGCCAGGCCGGCTCGCGTCCGCTGTGATCCCACATCAGCGGCAGGATCACGAGCGGGAACTCCAGGCCCTTGCTCGCGTGCAGCGTGAGCAGGCGCACGCGGCGCGCATCGGATTCCAGGCGTAGCTGCAGTTCGTCGGCCGCGTCACCGCCGTCCGGCGATTCGCGCTGTTGTCCAAACCAGGCCAGTAGCTGTTCGGCGCCGGCAACGGTTTCGCTCTGCGCCTGCAGCAGTTCACCCAGATGACGCAGATCGGTCAGCGCGCGCTCACGCTCGGACAGACGCGGCAGTGCGGCGGCGAGACCAGCCGAGAGCTGCAGCACGACGTCGAGCACGCCGTGGCGCTGCCATTCGCGCCGCAGCGCCTCGAAACGCATGCGCTGCAACTGCCATGCCTCGACGTCGTCGCGCAGCGCTGCGAGGTCGGCATAGGTCTTGCCGCCGAAGCGCGTCGTCAGCGCCGCCCGCAGCGCCGCGCCGTCCTGGGCATGCTCCACCGCGTAAAGCACCAGTTGCAGCTCGCGCGCGAGATCGGTCTCGAACACGCTGCGCTTGCCGGCGCCGACGCAAGGCACCCCGCGTTGCTGCAACAGTTCGCGCAGGCGTTCGATCTGCTGGTTCTTCGGCACGAGCACGGCGATGTCGCCGGGCTGGAGCGGCGCGTCACCGATGCGCGCGCCCGACTGCAGCAGGCCGGCAATCTGCCGCGCGCAGGCCTGCAAGGCCAGTTCGCGGCGCCGCTCGAGGCTCAGCGGATCGTCTGCGCAGTAATGCAGTTGCAGCGGTTGCGACAACGGCGTGCCGCCGGCATCGACGTACCGGTCGCGACGGCCGGCGGCGCGCACCGGCGCGCAGGCGATCGGATGCTGCGGCTGCATGCTCAGCGCGGGGCCGGCCAGCGCGTACCACTCGTTCAGCGCCGCGACGTAGGCGGCCGACGAGCGCCAGTTGGTATCGAGCGTCAACACCTCGTCGGCGCTGGCTGCGGCGGTCAGGTAGGTGTGGATGTCGCCGCCGCGGAAGCGGTAGATGGCCTGCTTGGGATCGCCGATCATCACCAGCCGGCCACGGACGCTCCCCTGCGCATCGCGATAGATCGCATCGAGGATCGCGTACTGCTGCGCGTCGGTGTCCTGGAATTCGTCGACGAGGGCGACCGGCCATTGCGCGCGCAGGCGCGAAGCCAGCGGCCCGGCCGGATCGCGCAGCGCCAGCGCCGCGCCTTCGATCAGCATGTTGAACGTCAGGCGTGCTTCGCGCAGCAGGTGATCGCGACGGCGCGTCAGCAGGCGCAGGCGATAGCGCTCCAGCGCATCGGCCTTGCTCGCCGCGCGCGCGCCGGCGCAATGGCGCAGGTCGTCCGCGAGCTGCGCCAGCGTCGCGACGAGCGCGACATCGTCCAGTTCCCCCTTCTTGAATTGCGATTCGGGCGCCGCCGCCAGATCGGCCATCGCCGCCAGGTCGAATCCGTCGATCGCGCCGGTATCGCCCGCCTCGACAAGTCCGCGTACGGCCTGCAGCAGTTTGGACGTTTGCTTGGGACCGGCATAGCGAAAGCGCTGCGGAGCGGCGGCCAAGCGGCGTGCGACATTGAGCGACCGCGACTGTGCGTTCTCAACAGTGCTTGCGGCTTCTCCGCCGGTGCGCACGCCGACGCCGGGCGCGAGCACCGTGCGCAGCGCATCGCGCAGCGCGGCGCGGCCGCCCGCGACCCAGAGCCGATCGCCGGCGTCGAGCGGTTCCTCGCGTTGCATCAGATCGCGCCAGAGGTCGTCGACCAGAAGTTCCAGCACACCGGACTCGGCGATCACCTCGCCGGCGGCGAACGCGCTGCCGCTCTCGACCGGGAAATCCGCCAGGATGCGCCGGCATAGGCTGTGCAGTGTGCCGATCGGCGCGAGATCGAGTTCGCTCTGGGCCAGCCGCAGCCGCACGAGGTCGGTCCTGGCCTGCGCCGGCTCATCGCGCCAGCGCGCCACGAGCCAGTGCGCGTCGCCGCCGCTCTCATCCGGCGCCACCTCGCGCGTGGCCTGCAGCGCGGCAGCCTCGGCCCAGAGCAGGCGCGCGCGCAGGCGTTCGCGCAGTTCCTGCGCCGCGGCGTCGGTGAAGGTGCTGACCACGATCTGGCGCGGCGTATACGGCGTTTCGCCTTCCAGCAGCAGACGCAGATACAGCACCGCGATGGTCCAGGTCTTGCCCGTGCCGGCGCTGGCCTCGATGAGGCTGCGCCCGGCCGTGGCCAGGTCGAGTTCGCGCCAGCTCGCCACGCGCCGCGGCGAGGTCATGCAAGCGGCTCCGCATCGAGATGGATCAGCGCGTGCAGCTCGCGCGCGACGG
>JAAFHE010000017.1 GCA_013298265.1 Lysobacterales bacterium
GTATCAAGAACGGCCTCGCCCTGGTGATGGCCAGCGCCGCGACGGTGTTTGGCCTGTTCTGGCTGGTCTGGATACTGTGGACCACGCTGGTCAACGGCGTCGCCGCGCTCAAGCCCGAGCTGTTCTACGAAATGACGCCGCCTCCCGGTTCCGACGGCGGTCTTGCGAACGCGTTCTTCGGCTCGATGCTCATGAGCCTGCTCGCGATCCTCATGGGCACGCCAGTCGGCATACTCGCCGGCACCTTCCTCGCGGAATACGCGCGCCGATCGGTGCTCGGCGAAGTGATCCGCTTCGTCAACGACATCCTGCTGTCGGCACCCTCGATCGTGCTCGGCCTGTTCGTCTACACCCTGATCGTGCGGCCGATGGGCAATTTCTCCGGCTTCGCCGGCGCGGTCACGCTCGCGCTGATCGTGCTGCCCGTGGTCGTGCGCACCACCGACGAGATGCTCAAGCTGGTACCGAGCCAGATGCGGGAAGCGGCATTGTCGCTAGGCGTCCCACAGTGGAAAGTCACGGTGCAGGTACTGTATCGCTCTGCGCTGCCCGGCATCGTCACCGGTGTACTGCTCGCACTCGCACGCATCAGCGGCGAAACTGCACCGCTGCTGTTCACCGCGCTCAACAACCAGTTCTGGAGCACCGACCTGGGCGCGCCGATGGCCAGTGTCCCGGTCGTGGTCTTCCAGTACGCCATGAGCCCGTATGACTCCTGGCATTCGCTGGCCTGGGCCGGCGCCTTCATGGTCACCGTCTTCGTCCTCTGCACCAGCCTTATCGCCCGTGCCATCATCGCCCGCCGGAGGGTAGCCAATGACTAATCTCAATCTGGCCGTTGCCGCCTCATTGAACGTGACTACGCCCAGCGAGCAGGCCACGTCCGTCACCAAGATCACGGCGCGCAACCTGAATTTCTACTACGACCGCTTCCATGCGCTGAAGGACATCCGCATGGATATCCCCGAGAAGCGCGTGACCGCGATCATCGGGCCCTCCGGCTGCGGCAAGTCCACGCTGCTGCGTGTCTTCAACCGCATCTATTCCATCTATCCCAAACTGGAAGCACGCGGCGAAGTGATGCTCGACGGCGAGAACATCCTCGACCCGCGCTACCCGCTGAACCGGCTGCGCTCGAAAGTCGGCATGGTGTTCCAGAAGCCGGTACCGTTCCCGATGTCGATCTACGACAACATCGCCTACGGCATCAAACACTACGAAAAGCTCAACCGTGCCGACATGGACGTGCGCGTCGAACAGGCACTGCGTCAGGCGGCGATCTGGGACGAGGCCAAGGACAAGCTCAAGGGCAGCGCGCTGGGTCTCTCCGGCGGCCAGCAGCAGCGCCTGTGCATCGCCCGCGCGATCGCGCTCAAGCCCGAAGTCATCCTGTTCGACGAACCAACCTCGGCGCTGGATCCCATCGCCACGGGCAAGATCGAGCAGCTGCTGGAAGAGCTTAAAAAGGAATTCACGATCGCGATCGTGACGCACAACATGCAGCAGGCTGCGCGCTGCTCGGACTTCACCGCATTCATGTACCTCGGCGAACTGATCGAGTTCGGCGAGACCGAGACCATGTTCACGCGCCCGAGCAAGCAGCAGACCGAAGACTACATCACTGGCCGCTTCGGCTGAGCCGACGCCTACGCACGCACGGAACGACCCCATGAGCGGAACACCGACCACCCACGAGCACATCATCAAGAGCTACGACACGGAACTCACGCGTCTGCTCGCCGAGATCACGCGCATGGGCCATCTCGCCGGCGAACAGCTGGCGATGGCCGCTGCCGCCGTCGAGGAACGCAACAGCGATCTGGCGGCGCGCGTGGTCGAAGGCGACAACGCGATCGACGCACTGGAGCACGACATCAGCCATGACGTGCTGCGCCTGCTCGCGCTGCGCCAGCCGATCGCACGCGACCTGCGTGAGGTGCTCGCCGCACTGCGCATCGCCGCCGACATCGAGCGCATCGGCGACTACGCCGCGAACGTGGCCAAGCGCGCGATGGCGCTGAACCAGACCGCGCCGATGCGGCCCGCAGCGAGCCTGCCGCATCTGGCCCAGATCGCCGGCGGCATGCTGCGCGACGTGCTCGACGCCTACCGCCGCAGCGACGCGGTCGCGGCGCACGAAGTGTGGAAACGCGACGTGCAGCTGGACATGCTGTACACAGCGATGTTCCGCGAACTGCTGACCTACATGATGGAAGACCCGCGCAACATCACGCCGTGCACGCATCTGTTGTTCATGGCCAAGAACATCGAGCGCATCGGCGACCACGCAACCAACATCGCCGAAAACGTCTACTTCCTCGTGCACGCGAAACCGCTGATCGAGGAACGGCGCAAGGCCGACGACACCAGTCTGCTCGTGAACTGATCGCACTCTCGATTCGGGCAGATGCGATTCACCGCATCTGCTTCCGGGACCCGCAGATCGCCGCGCTTGCGGCAACTGCACCAGCAACCCCAACCTCCCCCGACCCTCGCGTTGAAGCAGGATGTGCTCCTCGTCGAGAACGCCCGCTTCAGGCCGCACCCTCAGATCCCGCGCGGCGCGAGCGGCAAGACGCTTGAGCACTGACAATCACGCGCGGCAGTACCTGCTACTTTTCCCCAGCATCAACGGATTGGCTGCCCGGCGAGCCTGCAGAAGCCAGGCTTGCGCCCCGTCGGGCCGGCCCACTTGCCGGAGCGCATGACAGAACCGCCGCCTGCATCGCCGCGGCGACGCAGCGCTGCCTAGCCACCATCGCGGTACGGTCATGGCAGCTTTGCGCAGAGGCGACGTATGTCCCGCTCAGGCACACCGCTTCCGGTGTGGCAGCTCGGACTTTTCAATGCGCAGCTCCCGCCCGCTCCTTCGCTTTCCGATCGCCTCTTTGCTGGCCCTCGCCACGCTGTGCTTTCCGGGCGGAGCGGCGCTCGCCCAGGCGACCAGCTATGAATTCGACGCTGCCTTCAACGGCAACTACTTCATCGACGCGTTCACCACCGGCGAAACCACCGGTGCCGAACGCTACGGCAGCAAGATCGTGCGTCTGCCCGATGGCGATGTCGTCACCGCCGGCCTCGTGCGGCTCGACAACGATCCGGTCGCTTCGCCGAACTGGAATATCGGCCTCGTGCGCTACAGTCCGAGCGGCACGCGCCAGGTGTGGAGCGGCAGCGGCCCTTACTTCCATGCCGGCAACCAGTACGTGGTCTATCCGAACCTGGCCGCCGGTGCCGCCGGCATCGGCACGATCCGCAAGTTCATCGACTTCGACTACGCACGCGGATTCTTCTATGTGCTGGTGCGGACGCGCTTCAGGGAAACGCCGGTAGACCATGACGTGCAGTTGCTGATCTTCCGCGAGGACGGCACTTACGTGAACGCGATCAACGTTCTCAGCGACAGCGCCGACGAGAACGGCGTCGCGCTGTCGGTCATCGAGACCGGCCAGATCGCCAACCCCGTCGCGATCGCGGCGCTCGGCGTGGTCAGCGGCTTCCGCGGCGCGATCGCGAAGTACCTCGTCAACGCCAGCAACGTGATCCAGCTCGACGCGAGCTTCGGCGGCGGTGACGGCCGCGTCGAATTCGTGCTGCCGCTGGACGAATGCACCTATCCCAATTGCGACTATTTTCCGACCGACATCGCGTTTCCGGTGGGTGGCGGCGGCGGATCGAACAAGCCGATCTATGTGTCCGGTTCGGTACGACGCGATTCGCCCACGTCGACGGACCATGACATGGTCGCGATCAAGTTCACGCCCTCCGGCCTGTTTGATACCGCGTTCGACTCCAACGGCGTCCGCCAGTACGCGTTCGACCAGCAGGATTCGAACAAGGCAGACTTTGCGAGCGACCTGATCGTGCAGCGCAGCCCGGTCGGCAATTTCGACACAGCCTGGATGATTGGACCGGTTGCCCGACGCTGCAGCCAGGGCATCGGCGTGGTCAAGTTCGACGGCGCAGGCGGGGCGCCGGTATCCACCTTCGGCAACGTGGGGCGCGCCGTGTTCGGCGCCGACGTGTCGCAACCCGGTGGCTCCTGCGTTCCGGAAACACAGCTCGACCCGGCCGGCCTCGTGGCGCAGGACGGGGAAATCGGCATCGCGGCGACCGGCTTCGTCGTCGACGCGAACGGCACTCGCCTGTTCGAAACCGGCGGGCTGCTGAGGCTGTCGGCGGATACCGGCCAGCGCTACAGCCTGCAAGGCTTCAACCTGTCCACCGGCGGCGACAGCAACCAGAGCACGTTGGGCGGGATTGCCGCCGGCGAAGGCGGTGGGCGCTACTACGTCGCCGGCGCGGGCCGCACCGGCGACTACAACTCGCTGTTCCTGGCGGCGCGCCTGAAACCCATCGACGACCTGCTCTTCCGCAACGGCTTCGACCCGTGAGCGCGCCATCCTCTACCCAGGAGTTCCCTGCCATGTTCCGCATTGCCCGACTGCCCGCCTGTATGGCGTATACCTGCGTGCTGCTGACGGCCTGCACAGCACCGGCGCCGCCGGCCGCGAACGCCGGCGCAACATCCTCTGCCGCTCCACCCACGACGACACAGGCCACCGCCGCCGTGGCTCCGCAAGCGCAAGGCAACCAGCTACGTCTGACGCTCGACGGCAAACCCTGGCAGGCCGATCGCGAGTTCTTCGGCGCATTCCATCCACCCGGCATGGATCGTGCGGTACTCATGGCCGCATCGCTGGGGCCCAAGGACAGACACGAGCAGGCGTTCAACCTCAATCTGTTCGGCGTGACCGGACCCGGCCGCTACACAGCCAGCGGCAGCACCGTGAGCCTCAAGGGCATCAGCAGCAGCCAGATCCAGCTCGCGAACCTCAGCGAGCAGCGCTATCTGGTCGGCGGACCATTCGGCTATACGGTCGAGGTCGAGCTGCTTCAGGCCGGCAGCGGCACGATCGAAGCAAAGTTCGAGGGCCGCATGACCGCAAGCGATGGCCAGGAGCTTCGCGTGAGCGACGGCTATTTCCTCTACCGCGAATAGTCAGCGCCGCAGTGATCACCAACCGCGTTCGCAGGCCCGGTGCGATACGCCGGGCCTGCACCAACGTGCATCCACGAGCAGGCGTCAATACACCGCGAAATCGGCACGGCAGCCGTTGCTGACCCAGATCCGGTTGCGGTCCACGCCCCAGGAGCGCGCATAGACGCAGGCGCTGGAGCTTAGCTGCCTGTACACCTCCACTTGTCCGCGATACGGCAGGCCGCAGTAGCTCAGGCGGTTGCCGTTGGATTCGCAGCGGATCGTCGTGCGCGGATCGCCGTTGCCATAGCGGTCGTCGTAGCGGCCGTCGTCGCGGTCGTAGCGGTCGTCACGGCGCCGGTCGCGGTCCTTGTTGGCGATGATCGCAGCACCAACCAGACCGATCACGACTGCCGCGGCCACGGCATTGTCCTTGTTCGAGGAACTGGAGCTACCGCCGCCGACCGAGAACTCCGCGCGACAGCCGCGATCGACCCAGATGCGATGCAGGTCATAGCCCCAGGTGTCACCCTGCCAGCAGCCCTGCGAGCTGAGCTGGCGCGTCAGGCGGACGCCGCCGCGACCGTCGATGGAACAGGAACGATAGTCGCCGCCGGTGGACTCGCAGCGCACGGTTTCCGCTTCGCTGCGCGCACTCGCGAACAGCAGCAGCACCGCCGACAACAACCCGATCACGGAATGATGTTTCATGGCGTGGTCTCCTCGCGGGCTTTGCGGGCGGCGACGAACGCGTCGATTTCGGCACCCGCGAGCTGCCCGTCCTTGTCGGCGTCGAAACGTTCGAAGGTCGGTTCCAGCTGGTCGCTGAAATCTTCACGCGACAGCTTGTTTTGCGCGTCCTCGATCGCCGCGCCGGCCAGCCATTCTTTCGGGAATTCGGCGCCATCAAGCACGCCGTCGTTGTTCCTGTCGCGCGCATCGAAGCGCCGCAGCATCGCGTTGCGGTATTCCTCAAGACTGATTTTCCCGTCGCCGCTGCGGTCCATACGCTGCAGCAGCAGCTCCTTGCTATCGACCGGGCGGTCGGCAGGCAGGTCGGCCGAATAAGCGCCGGTCGCGAACACCCCTGTCAGAACCAGCATCGCAATCAATCCTTGCACAACACGTCGATACCGCATGCCGCACCTCCGCATAGTTGATTGATGTCGTGAGCGATCCCGGCCCGGCCGGTCCACCCGCCATGACCCGCCCGCCGCCACGCCACTCACACGCGGCGCGACGATCATCGGTCGCTGAGCCCAAACACCGCGCGACAGCCGTCCTTGACCCAGACCGAATGCCGCGACAGGCCCCAGGTGCGGCCCTCGACGCAGGCGGTCTTGCTGAGCTGGCGCACGAGACGCACGTCGCCGCGCGTATTCATGGCGCACTCGACCTGGCGGTTGTCTTTCGACTCGCAGGTCACCTGACGCGGCAGGTTGTCGCTGTCGTCGTCACGGCGGCGGCCGGCGCCATCGTCATCGCGGCCACGGCCCCGACTGTGATCGTCTTCGTCCCGCCCACTGCCGTGGACGCTGCGCGGGGAATCGTCACGTCCTCGCGAACGGTCATCCGAATCGTCGTTGCGCCCCTCAGCAGCGAAGATGCCGCGACAGCCGTCGGATACCCAGACGGAATGGCGGCTATATCCCCAGCTGACGCCTTCGGTACAGGACGACTTGCTGAGCTGGCGCACGAGACGCACGTCGCCGCGCGTATCCAGCGCGCACTCTTTTTGCCTGCCGTCGCTCGACTCGCAGGTCACTTGCTCGGCCAGCGTGACAGCCGGCCCCAGCAGTAGCAAAGCGAACGCGGTTCTTTCGAGCCATCGGTACATTGCCCTGACTCCTCAAAGCTGACGCGATTGCCCCTGTGCCGGGCACAGTGCGCGCGCATGGCGGTCAAGTCAACGACGCCCCGATACGCAATGTTGCATTGTGGAATCCGAATCCACCTGCCACCGATCCCGGTCGCGTTGTACGTGAAATGCCGACCCGCCAACCTGCGGCGCAGTCCGCCGCCATAGATGGGATACTCGCGCCCCTTTCCCGAAACGAGTCGTCGCCATGCGCTGGAAGCGAGTATTCGGCCTCCTGATCGTGGCCGCCGCTGCGGCTGGTGGCTGGTGGTATTCACGTCCCACCTACAAACCGGTCGACCCGGCGCTGGCCTGCCGGGTCGGCATCTACCGGCTCGACGACGGGCGCCTCGTCGACCTCGCCCCACTGACCAACAGCGACTCGCTGCGCTGGCGTGTGCTCGACGGACGCTCCGGACGCATCAGCCGCAACGAACGCGGCGGCTGGCAGGCGCGCATCGGCTGGAGCAACGATCCCGATCCGATGCCGGTCGATGCCGGCAGTTGCGCCAGCCCCCGCTTCGTATTCGACGGCCATACCGGCGAACGCCTGAGCTTTGCCGTGACCGATACGCGTTTCAAGGGCGACGGCGAGGAGCTGGCCGGCCGCCTCGTGCTGCCGAGCGGCGACGGACCGGTGCCGGTCGCCGTGCTCGTGCATGGCTCAGAGGCCTATTCCGCACTGACCTACAACTATTTCCAGCGCCTGCTACCGGCTCACGGCATCGGCGTCTTCGTCTACGACAAGCGAGGCACCGGCACGAGCACCGGCCGCTATTCGCAGGATTTCAGCCTGCTTGCGAACGATGCGGTCGCGGCGCTCAAGGAGGCACGCCGCCTCGCCGGCGCGCGCGCCGGCCGCGTCGGTTTCAGCGGCGCCAGCCAGGGCGGCTGGATCGCGCCGCTGGCCGCCACGCGCAGCGATGCGGACTTCGTTGCGGTCAGCTATGGCCTGGCCGACAGCCCGCTGGCCGAGGATCGCGATCAGGTCATGCTCGATCTCGCCGCCAAGGGCCACGGTCCCGAGGTACTGGCCAAGGCACGCGAAGTGACCGATGCCACCGGCGCCATCATCGCGTCAGGTTTCGAGATCGGCTACGACAGACTCGATACGCTCAAGGCCAGGTACGCGCAGGAACCTTGGTGGAAGGACATGAAGGGCGAGTTCACCGGCGACATCGCCGGGTATCCTGCTTTCGCGCTGCGCTGGATCGGGCCGCTGTACGACCAGGGCACGACATGGAACTACGATCCGCTGCCGGCGCTGCATGCACTCAAACCGCCGCTGCTATGGATACTCGCCGGAGCGGACCGCGAAGCGCCGCCCGAGGAAACCCGCCGGCGCCTGCTCGCTGCCGCGCAGCAGACTGGCCGGCTGACCCTGGTCGAATATCCCGATACCGATCACGGCATTGTGGAATTCGAGACCTTGCCGGACGGTTCACGCCAGACAACGCGCGTGGCCGACGGGTATTTCCGGCTGCTCATCGACTGGATCCGCGACGGCAGATTGAATGAGGCAGGCTATGGCAAGGGCAAGGTGCTGGCTCGGCCTGTCACCAGCGGGGCATCGGGAATAGAGAATCGGGAATCGTCCAAGCCGACCTCGGATTGATCATTTCCCCATTCCCGGAGCCCCATTCCGCGCAGCCCGTCATGAGTTTCTGTTGAGCTACTGGACGCGTGTTACCCGGCGCCCTATCGTCGCCGTTTTGTCCGTCCCCCTGTTCGGAGTTTGCGCCCATGCGCCTGCCTTTAGTTCTGGTTCCTGCCCTGCTGCTGGTCGCCGCCTGCCAGCCAGTCAAGAAGGAATCGACCGCTGATCGCCTCGTCTATCCGGTTTCCAAGAAAGTTGCACAAGTCGACACCTATCACGGCCAGGAAATAGCCGACCCGTACCGCTGGCTCGAAGACCTCGATTCGGCCGACACCAGCGCCTGGATCAAGGCGCAGAACGAAGTCACCACCAAGTACCTTGAGAAGATACCCGTCCGTGAGCGCATCGCCGCACGCGCCACCGAGATCTGGAACTTCAATCGCTGGGGCGTGCCGGTCCGCGAAGGCAAGCAGTGGTTCTGGTTCAAGAACGACGGCCTGCAGAATCAGTCCCTGCTGTACGTCGGCGACAAGCCCGAGAGCGAGGGCCGCGTGCTGCTCGATCCGAACAGCCTGTCCACCGACGGCACCATCGCGCTCAAGGACACCGCGTTCAGCGCCGACGGCAAGTACATGGCCTATGGCTTGTCGAGCGGTGGCTCGGACTGGGAAGAATGGCGCGTGCTCGACGTCGCCAAGGGCGAGCCGACCGAAGACGTGCTCAAGTGGGTGAAGTTCTCCGCGGTCGACTGGAGTCGCGACGGCAAGGGCTTCTGGTACAGCCGCTACGACGAGCCGCAGGGTGAGAATGCGCTCAAGGCGAAGAACGAATTCCAGAAGCTGTTCTATCACAAGCTCGGCACGCCGCAGAGCGACGACCAGCTTGTCTACGAGCGCAAGGACAAGCCCGACTACAGCTTCGCCGCCGACGCGAGCGAAGACGGCCGGTATCTGATCGTCTCGGTAGGCCAGGGTACGGAACGCAAGAACCTGGTCCTGTATCGCGACCTGAAAGCCAAGGGCAAGGCCGCGGCGCTGAAGGAGCTCATCAGCGACTGGACCGCCGAATACGAATTCATCGGCAACGTCGGCAGCAAGTTCTATTTCAGTACCGACGATGACGCACCGCGCGGCCGCGTGATTGCGATCGACGTGACCAAACCGGCACGCAAGAACTGGAAGACCGTTGTCGAACAGAGCGACGACTCGCTGCAGTCGGCCCACCTCGTCGGCGGCCAACTGGTGCTGAACTACCTGCATGACGCGAGCTCGCGCCTGCGCCGCTATGGCCTGGACGGCAAGTCCAAAGGCGAGATCGAGCTGCCCGGCATCGGCATGGTCGCCACATTCAAGGGCCGCCCCGGCGACAAGCAGGCCTTCTACAGCTTCGCGAGCTATACCACGCCGACCTCGATCTACCGCTACGACATCGCCAAAGGCAAGAGCAGCGTGCTGCGTACGCCGACCATGGCGTTCGATCCGTCGCTGTATGAAACCCGCCAGGTGTTCTATACGAGCAAGGACGGCACACGCGTGCCGATGTTCATCACCGGCAAGAAGGACCTGGTCCTCGACGGCAGCAACCCGACCATCCTCTACGGCTACGGCGGCTTCCGCATCTCGCAGGTGCCGACCTTCTCTCCCGCGGTCGCGACCTGGCTCGACCAGGGCGGCGTGTATGCCGTGGCCAACCTGCGCGGCGGCGGCGAATACGGCCGTGAATGGCACGACGCGGGCATGAAGCTGAAGAAGCAGAACGTCTTCGACGACTACATCGCTGCGGCCGAATATCTCATTGGCGAAAAATATACTTCGCCGCAGCGTCTCGCGATCCGCGGCGGCTCCAACGGCGGCCTGCTGGTCGCCGCGGCCGAACTGCAGCGCCCTGATCTGTTCGCCGCCGCCGTGCCGGCGGTCGGTGTGCTCGATATGCTGCGCTTCCGCGAATTCACGATCGGCAAGGCCTGGGAATCGGACTTCGGCTCGGTGCTCAACGCCGACGAGTTCGCCGCGCTGCGCGCGTATTCGCCGCTGCACAACATCAAGCCCGGCGTGGCCTATCCGGCGACCCTGATCACCACCGGCGACCACGACGACCGCGTGTTCCCGGCGCACAGCTTCAAGTTCGCCGCCGCACTGCAGGCCGCCAATCCCAAGGGCAAGCCGCACCTGATCCGCATCGACGTGCGCGCCGGCCACGGCCAGGGCAAGCCCACCGCCAAGCAGATCGCCGAAACCGCCGACGTCTACGCCTTCATCCTCAACGCGTTCGGTCTGGCCAAGCCGTAAGTGCTTGCCGCGGCGGCCGCAAGGGCCACCGCGTTGCGGCCGCGCGTTTCCGGTTGTCGCCGGGAATGCGCGGCTGATGGCTCCGGCGCTCTGAATCCAACGGCGCCGGATCGTGCCGCGCATGTCGACCGGCGTCGTCGATGATCCATCCCGCGCGCGCTCGACGCCAGGACTGGCGAAACAATAGATCGCTCATCGGCAATCCGCGGCCTGCGCCGACCGGATGCGTCGCCTCGCGGCGCGCTCAGGCCAACGCGATGCCGCCAGGACCGAAGCGACGCTCGATCAGATGCACGGTTCCCTGGATATCCCGCCAGGCCAATGTGCTCGCGCGCGTGCCGTAGGTGTCGCCGCGAACGAAAATCGGCGCGAGGAAACGTTCGCGTTCGAGGCCACTACCGGTGTCTGGCAGTTCCACATCATCGGGCTGGCAGGTATCGGCCAGCAGATCGAGCAGTGCCGCATCGTCGCCGCCTTGGGCCAGCGTGGCGACGAAACCGTCGCGCAGGCGCCGCATCTTCGGCCAGGGCGCATCCAGCGGTCCGTTGCTGACCAGATGCACGCCCGGCGCCAGCCGCTGTGCCAGGGCGCGTGGGCTTTCCAGGCACCAGGCCTGCTCGCGGTCGGCGAGCACGAGATTGAACGGCGCGTAGTCGCCGAGGTCGCGCCCCACCGCTGCGATGGCATCGGCCGCGCTGGCGCTGCCGGCGACGAAGTCGCGCACCAGATCGCCGCGCGAGCGCGTGCCGCGCTGCACATCGCGAATACGGACATTCGTCACCGCAGCCATGCGCCCGTTGTCGTGCACGGCCAGCCAGCTACCGCCAGCTTCGAGATCGCGACCGCCGCGGACACCCGGCAGGTCCGTCCAGGGCGCCGCCGCAGCACTGGGCCGGGCATGGAATTCGTCGCGATTGCCGAGCAGCAGCAGCGGACGGTCGGGTATGGCGTCCACGGCAACCAGCAGCAGGCACATGATCAGCGCTCCTTCAAAACCCCGCGCACGAGTGGAGCCGTCAGCGTCAGCGGCTGCCGCCCCCGCCCCCGCGCGAAAGCTCGCGCAGTTTCTGTTCCAGCACGGTCAGGCGCGGGTTGGTCGGGCTAAGGCTGCGCGCCGCTTCGAGCGAACGGCGCGCGTCACCCGAGCGGTTCTCGCCGGCGCGCTGCTCGGCTTCGTCGAGCAGTGCTTCGGCCAGGCGCGCACGCAAATTGGCCAGGCTCGCATCGGTCGGCGCGAGCTGCTCCAACGTGTCGACGAAATCGCGCGCGCGATCAAGCTTCTGCTGGCCGATGGCGACGTTGAACTGGTCTCGCGCAATCTGCGGCAGGCTCTGCAGGCCGGCCAGCGCGCGCGCATTGCTGCCTTCCAGCGCGAGCGCGGCGCGATAGCGGTCGTAGGCGGAACTGCCCGGCGGCAGGATCAGGTCGCCGGCCTGGGCGGCCTTGTCCGCCGCCGCGAGATGCGCGGCGAGCTTCTGCTGCAGCTCCGGCGTCAGCACCGGCCGTGACGCGGCAATTTCCACACGTTCACGCAACTCGCGCAGCTGGCCGCGCGCCGCGGCGATATCGGCGGAACCTGGTGCAAGCTGCTCGGCCTGGCGCAGCAGGCGCTCGGCGAGCGTGGCATTGCTTTCCTCCAGCGCTGCCGTGGCCTGCACGACCAACGCCTGGGCGATCTGCGCCAGCCCTGCGCGCGCTTTGGCATTGGTCGGGTCGCGCACGAGCACAGCCTTGAACTGGGCCAACGCGTTGTCCTCGCCGTCGCCTTGAATACGGCCGCTGCGCAGCAGTTCCTGCGCACGCCTGACCTGCGCCTCGATCGCTGCGCCCGCGCTTGCGCGCGCCGCGGTCAGCTCGGCGCGCAACGTCGGCAGCACCGGATCATTGGGCAGCGCGCGCGCGATGGCCTCGATGCGCACGCTCGCTTCGTCCACTTTTCCCTGAGTCAACAATTCCTGCGTCTGCGCGGCAAGCGCGACGCCAACCTTGCGCAGTCCGGCCTGGGCCGGCGCATTGCCGGGTTCGGATGCGAGCACGCGCTCGTACAAGGCGATCGCGCCGCCCGCATCGAGCAGCCTGCCCGCGGCCAGCGCGGCCTCGGCCTGGTCGAACAGTCCGCCGATCTCGGTATTGGCCGATTCGGCCTGGCGCAGCGCCGCTGCCGCCTGCTCGACCGCTGCGCCGCCGGCCAGCAGCGCGCGCGCATCGGCCAGGCGCGCGTGAGCCGCGGCAAAATCGCGCCGCTGCGTCGCCGCGAACGCGTCGGCGATCAGGGCCTCGCCGACACGGCGCAGCCCGGCGCGGGCGATGTCGTTGTCGGGATCGATGATGCGAGCCGACTCGAACAGCTCCCGCGCACTGTCGGCACTGCCGCTAAGTCTGCCAAGGACGAGCGCGTTGTCGGCGCGCGCAAGCACGTCATTGAGTTCGGTACGCGGCAGCAGCGCGCGCAGCTTGTCCTGGTTGCGCCAGAGCGCGAAGGCACCGACACCGAGCAGCACGACGACGGCTGCGGCGAAGATCCAAGGCCCGAGACGACGGCCCCCGGCCTTGCCATGAGCCGGGCGCCGCGCCTCGCCGGCGCGCGGACCGCGCTGCGGCGCCGCGTCGACGACGTCCATGCGGCCGAAGTGCGGCTCGGCACGGTTACGGACATCCGCCGACGCCACCGCGGGCAAGGCCACCGTTGGCCCGGCGGTCGAACGTGCGCGCAGCAGCTCGCGCAGCTCGCCACGTTCCAGCCGCCGCTCAATGCTCTCGATCGCCGCGGCGACGGCGGCGCCGTCCTGGAAGCGCTGTTCCGGTTCCTTCGCCAGCAGCAGATCCAGCAGCGGCTGCAGCGCCTTGTATTCGGCCGGTAGCTGCGGCACCGGCTGGGTGATGTGCATGATGCCGACCGCGAGCGAGTCCTCGGCGTGATACGGCACGCGTCCAACCAGCAGCTCGTACATGACGATGCCGAGCGCGTAGAGGTCGGAGCGTCCGTCCAGGCTGCGGCCACGCGCCTGCTCGGGGCTCATGTAGTGCGGCGTGCCGACCACGGCGCCGGTACGCGTCATGCGCGTGGATGAGTCATTCGCGCGCGCGATGCCGAAATCGGTCAGCGCAGAGGACCCATCCTCGCGCAGCAGGATGTTGTCGGGCTTGACGTCGCGATGGACGAAGCTTTTGCTGTTGGCGTAGTGCAGCGCCTTGGCGATCTCACGCACGATACGCAGCGTGAACGGCACGTCGCGCGCCTTGCCGTCGTCATGCAGCACCGGCCCGCCGGAGATGTATTCCATCGCGATATAGAAGGAATCGCCGTAACGCCCGACATCGTGGATGCCGACCACATGCGGGTGGTGAAGCTTGGCCGCGATGCGCGCTTCGCGCAGGAAGCGCTCGCCGTAGGTCGGATCGGCCATGAGCGCCGGCGACATCACCTTGAGCGCGACTTCGCGGTCCACCGATTCCTGCAGGGCCAGATATACCGTCGCCATGCCGCCGCGTCCTAGCGGTCGCAATATGCGGTATCCGGGAATCTCGATCATGCGCGGGCTGGTCGTTGGCTTCGCCGCGAGAGGGCGGCATCGCGCCGCAGCATAGCATGTGGCCCCCACCAGCCTGCCGCAGCGTGCCGGCCGTGGTTGCGCCGTGATACGGACGAAAACACGGCGCATCACACACCCGGAAACTCCCGGCCGCCGCGCTGCGGAAGCCGGGAGAATGAGGGAGCACTCAACCGTCGCGGCGTGCGCGCTTGCTCACGATGGCATCTCGCGCCATGCGGCCGAAGCCACGCTCGCGCTCGCGGCGCTCGCGCAGGGTTTCGCTGGCATGGGCCTCCTCGGCCGCCAGCTTGCGCCAGCGGCGCAAGCGCGCCGGATCCAGCACGCCTGACGCGATCGCCGCGGTGACGGCACATCCCGGCTCGCGCTGATGGCCACAATCACTGAAGCGGCAGTCGGCCTGCAGCGCCAGGATGTCACCGAACACATCGGCCAGGCCGGCCTTCACCTCGGCCAGCTGCAGCTCCCGCATGCCGGGGGTATCCACCAGCCAGCCGCCCGAAACCAGGCGGTGCAGCGACCGCGCGGTCGTCGTGTGGCGCCCACGCGCATCGTCCTCGCGTATGCCCTGGGTGGCCTGACCCGCGGCG
>JAAFHE010000170.1 GCA_013298265.1 Lysobacterales bacterium
TGGCTCCTTGAGCGAAGCGGTCGGCGAGTTCCTGCAACTGGCCGATGGTTGCGTTCAGCGGCGAGAACATTGATGCGCGCACCTGCGCCTGCAACTGGCAGCTGAATGCGCGTGCGCGCGATGCCGGTGAGATGGCCAGTGTCGTCAACCGCAGGAAGCGGGTTTCTTCCAGCGCGTTCGCCGCCAGCACGTTGCCGCGGCGCAACTGCCGCAGCGGCACCGCATCGGGGTTGCGCCGGACGGCGCACAGGCTCCCCGGCGGAATGCAGACACCGAACAGGCGGAACGGGCCGACCGAAATCGCCGACTGGTTTTCGCCGAGCCCCACCTTTTCCAGCAGCAGCGGACGGCCCAGCGCATCGACGATCACGTTCACCGAGCCGTGGCGCCGGATGCGCCCGTGCGCAATTTCCAGGAAGTAGCTTTCGGCCTCCGAACAGCTGCCGACTTCCGGCTTGACCGGCATGCCGGGCAGGTCGGGCGCAGGGTCGCCGGCGCCTGTCAGCATCTGCGTGAGCAGGTGCAGGAACACGTGGCTTTCCTCGTACTCGAGGCTATTGCCCAGCGTTGCGAGCGTGTCGGCCAGCGCATGCAGGCGCGCAGCGTGTGCTCCGGCTTCCGGCACGGTATCGCGCATGGCCGGATCGAGCAGGCCGCGCCAGCCCGTCGCCAGTCCCGCGTTGAGCAGCGCGCAGGCCAGCGCTTCGGTATCGGCCGTGGGCCAGTCGGCGAAGACCTGCAGGTCGCTCGCGCTCAGCGGATCACGCGGACGGTTGATCAGCCGCGACAGATAGCGCGTCGACTGGGCGTAGCCACAGCCGCGGCGCTCGGACTGGTGGGCGAAATGTTCATCCAGCATTTCGACGAGGGTCGCGCACAAGGCGAATCCCGCTGCGTCGAATGCGCGTGTCAGTTCGTGGGCCATCGCCGCTCAGCCGCCAGGTGGTCGCGGCGCCCGGGCTGAGTGCGCCGGTGCGCGCTTCGCGATGCATGCCAGAGCGCCCGCGGCGTGAACCCGGTCTGTGCCGGGATCGCACCGCGGGCGCTGGCCGGCTGGTGTGTCAGGAGAAGTCGACCGTCTTTTCGAACGTACGCAGCTCATGACGGGCCATGGCGAGGTTCGACTTGGCGCGATCCAGTACCACGTACAGGAACAGCTTCTGGTTCGATTCGAGCGGACGCAGCAAGTGGTACTGCTTGTTCAGGCTGATGAGTATGTCCTCGACCGTGTCATTGAGCTTGAGGCTGGCTGCGACCTTGCGCTTTGCGCGGATGACTTCCGAATTGCCCGCGGCGGCCAGATCCAGGTCGATGCCGGTACCGTCGCCGGCCAGCAGCATACCGCTTTCGGTATCGACCAGCGCCGAGGCGACGTAGCCGTCGAGGTTACGCAGCACTTCCAGACTGATTTTTGCCATGATTGGTGGTTCCTTTGTGTAGTAGTCACATTGTGTATTTCCACGCTCGCCGGTCATCTGGTCGAGCGAGGCGGGATGAACAGGCGGAGCTTTCCGGTGCGATAGCGTCATGCATCACACCCACGCGGCCGGCGCGGCGCAAGCGCGAGGCGATCTGCAGCGCTGTTGCGGACGCGGCGAACGTCAGGGCGTCGGCCGTGCGAAGACACTTAAGCAGAGCAGGCAGGCCACGCCGGATGCCGCTGCGACGGCGGTTTCGCTTCACCGTGTGGTTTTGACGATAGCGAAGGGTCTTTGCGGCGAATATAGGGGTTATCCTGATCGACATGAGTGAAATCGACGTGAGTGCGATGATTTATGCCAAACGACGTGTGTGTGTCACAGTCTTTTTCGATGTACGACGGCGCTGCGCGGCCGGCCCTGTCGGTTCCTGATGTCATCGGCGGGTCCTGGCATGGCCGGTGAGCGCCGGCGGGAGACGACACTGCTCATCCTGTTGGCGAGCGAGATCGCCACGGTCGGCCTGACGGCGGCGCTTGCATCGCGTTCCCAGCTGCATGTCGTTGCGATTGCGCATTCGCTGGAGCAGGGCTTCGCCGCGCTGCGGAAACATGCTCCGGAGATGATCGTGTCAGGCCCGGAGTGGCTGCTGCCGCTGCGGCAGTTCCTCGACGCAGCCGGAATGCAGGCGCGCATCGTGGTGTTCGGTGCGCAGCGTCACCTGGGCGCCAATGCCGAGCGCACCGCCGCAGCCGCCTGCGGCTACGTCAGCTACCTGACACCGAGCCGGACCTACCTGCCACTGGTCGATCTCATCGCAGACTGTGCGCAACCGGCCACGCACGCCGAGCCCGCCTTGTGCCGACGCTGCGCCGCGCGACCGACCCTCAAGCCGCCGAAGCTGCAGCTGACCCACCGCGAACTGCAGATCTTCGTCGCGATCGGCAAGGGTTTCCGCTCGGTCGATATTGCCGCGGAGCTGGGTATCAGCGTGAAGACGGTCGAAACGCACCGCGAGAGTATCAAGGCCAAGCTCGCGCTCGGCTCGGCGCGCGAACTCAGCGCGGCGGCGGCGGACTGGTGCCGCGGCGGCTCGTCGTGAGCGGGCGGAACGCATGGCCGGAAAGAGGGCGGCGGGTACTGGCTGGCACGGGCAGTTGTGCCACGCCACGCCGCAGAACACCGACCAGGCGAGGGTGACGGGGCCGTAGAGAAACCGCCACCCGGTCCGGTCCTGACTGGCCTTGCGACATCGTGCACTACGTGGTGGAAAGCCCCGCGGCAAACAGCCGGCTCCGCCGGGCTGTCCTGCTGTTGGTCCGCGAGGCCGTGTTCATCGGCTACTGCGGCGCAAACGCCTTCGATGCCTTCTTGTCTTTCTTTGCCGCCTTTTTTTCCTTCATCGTCTTGTCGGGTTTCTTTTTCGTGTCTTTTTTCTGGTTCAGGCCCTTGCTCATGCGGTGCTCCTCGTGGTGGTGTCGGTGACGGCTGCGGTGTGCAGCGCGGTGGCCGCAGTATGCACCGGCCGGCGCGGACGATGCGCGAGGCGGATCAGCGCCGCGTCGCCAGTACGCCGTCGAGTGCGAGCTGCGCGGCGAAGCCGGCTTTCTGCAGCCGTTTCTCCACTTCCCGCGGGACATCGCGGCCGCTGGTGAGCTTATTCGGGCTGCCGGTGTAGTGGAACAGGCGTCCGCCGCGGCGCAGTACGCGCGCGAGCTGGTCGTAGAAGGCCTGCGAGTACAGCTCGCCGGCGATGCCGAAGCGCGGCGGGTCGTGCAGCAGCGCATCCACCGACGCATCGGCGATCTGCGTGATCGCCTGCGACACGTCGGCCTGCACGAGCGCCAGGCGCCCGCCGGCCGCTGCCGCCGCCGGATCCGGCGACCAGGGGTTGAGCGTGCGCAGCCACAGTACGTCGGTGTTCTTTTCGAATGAATGGATGCGCGCCGCTCCGGCCTCCAGACAGCAGGCCGCGAAGTAGCCCAGGCCGCCGCAGGTGTCGAGCACGACCTTGCCCGACGGCTCGATCAAGGCCACCTTGCGGCGCGCGTCGTCGAACGGCGAGGTCTTCGCTGTCGGCAGCATCTTGATCCCGTCGATCTCGAACGTGGGCGCGCCCCATTCGGTGGGTACGAGCTTGATCAGCGAACCGGAGAAGCGCGACACGGGCGCGAACGCATCGCCGTCCCAGTAGTAGATCGTGCGGTCTTTCAGCCGAGGCGGGTAGGGATAGCGCTGGCCCTGCCAGTGCCAGGTGTCGGTCTCCAGCGTCGCGTCATGGCGTGAGCGCTCGAGATCCAGCGAGCCGGTCCAGGTCTGCAGGCCGGCGTCGCGTGCGGCGAGCAGCGCGTCGGCCAGCGCGAGGATCAGCAGCGGACCGGAATAGTGCGAAGCGATGGGGAATCTCCTGGGACGCCCTGCGCGGGCGGTATGGCCGCATTGTCCCAGGATCGTGGCAGGGGTGGTGCCGCGGCACGTCTCATGATGGCGTGCGTTTTGCGCAGGCGCGGTTGCGATGGGCAGCGTCGGATCCGCGCATCGCAGCCGGGGGGCAGGAGTGTCGAAACCCCGGTCGCGGACGGTCGATCCCGTCGCTGCCGCGTGGCTCGGGCGGCGATGCGAAGGGGCTCAGTCGATTGCCCGTACTCGACCCGACACTACATCGAGCCGACACGAGGGAGCCGCGCGCGTCAGGGCGAGCCTGTCGGCGGCGGCAGTAGAAGGGGCGAGAAAGGCGGGCTAAAGCGCAGTCGGGAACGCGGACCTATCACGCGTGCAACCGGTTCCTGCGCGCTTGTCAGGCTCGCGAGAAAATTGATACTTTGCCTCGGCGTACGCGTCACAGCGCGCCTGTTGGCCGCGCCTGTCAGGGGAGTGGCGGGCTATCGGCCGAGCGCAACGTTTCCTCCCGTGCATTCCAGTCCGACCGCCGCGCGCGAGTGACCGCGTCACGGCCGGGCCCGCATCCACCAGCCAGCTACCGCAGCCAAAGGATCGCCATGACCGACAGCCGCAATCCCAGCGACCCCGTGCGTCCGCTTTCGCCCGCCGAGCGCAAACTGGTCGAGCAGATCGACCGCACCTGGACGCGCGACCGTGCGCTGACCGAACTCAAGACGCACCTGCAGATCGCGATCGAGGTCGAGCTCGCGACAATTCCCATCTATCTGTACACGTATTACTCGATCAACCGCACACCGGCCCCGTTTCCCGACTCGGAACTGTCGCGGTTCGCCGACCAGGCCGGCGCCGTCATCATGAGCGTGGCGGTGGAAGAAATGCTGCATATGTCGCTTTCCTCCAATACGCTGTTTTCGCTCGGCGTGCTGCCGCAGCTATACCTGCGTTCGCCGGCGCCGTATCCGACCAACCTGCCCGGACACCAGAAGCTCGGGCCGGACGCCAAACCACTCGCGTTGCCGCTGGCGAAATTCTCGCTGGCGCAGCTCTGGCATTTCCTCGAGATCGAGTATCCGGCCGAGGTCGACGCGCCACCCGAAGGCGGCAACTGGGAAACCATCGGGCAGATTTACTCCTACGTGCGCTGCATCATCAGTTCAAAGCACATCACCGACGCGGACTTCCGCCAGGGCGAGAAGCTGCGCCAGATCCAGTCGACGAACTATTCGCCGAACAACATCGACACGGTGTTCCCGGGCGGCAGCTTCGACAAGACCTGTCCGGTGCCCGCGAGCGCTGCCGGGTCGGCCGCGACCGTGGCGGTCTATCCGAGTCGCGGCGACAGCCATGCGGGCCGTGCCGAACTGATCACGATCGATTCGCGCAAGAACGCACTGCAGGCAATCCAGACCATCGACGCGCAGGGCGAAGGCTTCGGCCCGAGCAAGTTCGACGACCCGTCCCGGCAGGAGGCGTCGCACTACTGGAAATTCCTCTCGCTGCAGTCGCAGCTCGCCGGCTACGACCCCAAGCACGAGAACCTGCCCAAGCGGCCCAAGCCGCCCGCGGCGGCGGCGCGGCAGTTCACGCCGGAGGAGCTTGCCGGCGTCGTCTTCGATTTCCCCGACAACCCGGTGGCATCGAGCTATCCGGCCGGCCGGCGCGATCTCGCCAATCTCGTCAGCGGCCTTTATCAGTACATGCTGATCCTGACCGAGACCATCTTCCTGCAGGAGCCGGCGCAGCAGAAGCTGTACTTCAACCAGGCCTTGCATCGCTCGATGATCTGGATCCTCGACAAGATCATCCGCACGATGCGCGGCGTGTTCCTGCAGCAGACCAGCGACGTCACCGGCAATCCGCGCCTTGCGCCGACCTTCGAGAACCTCGATCTCGGGCCGCGCGACCAGGCCTTCGCCACGCTGGTGGCGATGTGCACCGAGCTGGATGCGCGCTACGGCAGCGAGTCGTGGTACAGCGCAGACCTCAAGGGCTACGTCGACATGGTGCCCAGCCTGCCTGACGTCAGCGCGTTCTGGGCCGCGCCGGCGCAGCCGGGCTGCGATGTATCCAAGTACAAGGGCGTGCCGAAGTTCCCGGCGAATCCGCCGGCCACGATCGGCGACGGCGAGGCGCGCCACGCCTGCATGGGACTGAACCACTGCGCCGGCCAGGGCCGCACGCGCGATAACGACTGCGCCGGCCAGGGCTACTGTTCGACGGCGCTCGAATACAACTACGCCAACCTGGGTTCGCCGAATGTGTCGGACCATACCTGCCATGTGAAGAACGACTGCGCCGGGCAGGGCGGCTGCGGCCTTTACGGTACCGGCGAGGAACAGAACGCACCGGCGCACAACCAGTGCGCCACGCTGGGCTCTTGCGCCACGCCGATCAATGCCGAGCGTTTCAGCACCGATGGGCCGAACCGCGGCAAGGGTGTATGGGTGCGCGCGCGGGAAGTGTTTGCGGAAAAGACCTGGCCGTCGCTGCGCAAGAAAAATCCGAAGCTGCCGGCGAAGCCGCCGAAAGTGCCCTATCCGAAGCTGTTCCAGTATGGGCCGACCATCGAGTGGATCCAGGACTACAGCGGCGAAGGCATGACCGCCTGCGGTTCCAGCGGCATGAGCGGCGCAGGCAGTTGTGCCTGAGGCCACGACGACACACGGCGCTGCGGACGCGATGCCGCAGCGCCGCAGCGGGCGTGTCCGGGACAATGACCTCGGCCTGGGTGTAGGCCTGCGCAACACGCACTTCGACCACATCCTGGCCGAGCGCCCCGCGGTCGACTGGTTCGAGGCCATCTCGGAAAACTTCATGGACTCCGGCGGCCGGCCTCGCGCCGTGCTGCACGAGATCGCGCGGCATTATCCGCTCGTGCTGCACGGCGTATCGCTGTCGATCGGCAGCACCGACCCGATTGATCGTGGCTACGTGCGGCGCCTGCGTCGCCTGGCCGACGAGGTCGACGCGCGCTGGGTCAGCGATCACCTGTGCTGGACCGGGGTGCTCGGTATCAACAGCCACGACCTGCTGCCGCTGCCGCTGAATGCGGAAGTGCTCGCCCACGTCACGTCGCGCGTGCACGCGGTGCAGGACCTGCTCGGCCGTTCGCTGGTACTGGAGAATCCGAGCACCTACCTGCGCTTTCGCGACTCCGATGTGAGCGAGCCCGATTTCCTGCGCGCGCTGTGCGACGCGACCGGTTGCCGGCTGCTGCTCGACGTCAACAACGTCTACGTGAGCTGCTACAACGCCGGCACGGATCCGCAGGCCTATCTCGATGCCTTTCCGTTTGATCGCGTGGTGCAGTTGCACCTCGCCGGTCACCAGCACTGCGGCACGCACATCGTCGACACGCACGACCGGCCGGTCAGTGATGCGGTATGGGCGCTGTTTGCCCAGGCCTGGCAGCGCAGCGGCGGTGCGGCGACGCTGCTGGAATGGGACGGCGACGTGCCCGCATTCGCGCGGGTCCATGCGGAAGTGCTGCGGGCGAAGGAGTTCATGGCGGCCGTGGAAGGCCGGTCCGCGCAGGCGGACGCGGTCGCGTCAGGACCCTGGGCGCGTGACGCCGCGGCGGATCAGGTGCTGTCGACGCCGGTCGATTTCCTGGTCCCCGACGTCATGGGCCGCAGCCGGCTGCAATCCGCATGAGCCTATTCGCGCCCGGCCTG
>JAAFHE010000171.1 GCA_013298265.1 Lysobacterales bacterium
GACTCAAACCGCTGCAGGAATGCGCGGGCACGCAGGAAATCGTTTTTCTGGAACAGAACGGTAGCCAGATTGAACAGCGATTCGCCGTTGCTTGGATTGTGTTCCAGCGACTTGCGGAAATCCTGTTCGGCGCGATCGAACTTGCCGGCGTGCAGAAAACAGCTGCCGGAGTTCGCATAGGCGACATCGGGCGTCTTGTAGAACGGATCGGTGACGGCCGCGGCGAAACGCTGGGCCGCCTCATCGAGCTTGCCGGTACGGCACAGGAACGCGCCGTAGTTGTTGTTGACCGCGCCATTGCGCGGGGCCAGATCGGCGGCGCGGCGGTAGTGCTCGGCAGCCTTGCGCTGATCGTTGATGCGCTCGTAGAGCACCGCGATCACGGTATGGGCATCGACATACGAGGAATCGAAATCCAGCGCCTTTTCGAGCTTCTCCAGCGCGAGTTCGAGCTTGCCCTGCTGCATGTAGCGCTGCCCCAGCGCGACATGGACCTCCGCGGCGCTGCGCGCCTTGTTGGCAGCCTTGCTGCGCGGCGCGGCGGTGGCGCAGGCGCCAAGACCGAGAATCAGCAGCAGCGCCAGCGCGAATTTAAGCCGCATCAGCCTGCCCTTCGAGCTTGCGGCGGAAATCGGCCTGGCGGCGCGTGCGATCCGTCACCTGCCCCTTGAGCTGCCCGCAGGCCGCGTCGATGTCGTCGCCGCGCGTGCGTCGCACAGTGGTCAGTACCTGCGCGTCGAGCAGGATCTTCTGGAATGCGCGGATGACGCTCTCGTCGGAACGCTCGAAGCGCGTGCCGTTGAACGGATTGAACGGAATGAGGTTGACCTTGGACGGCACCTTACGCATCAGCTTGACCAGCTGGCGCGCCAGCTCGGGCGTGTCGTTGACGTTCTTCATCATGGTGTATTCGAACGTGATCGACGCGCGCGGCCGCTTGGCCACATAGCGCTGGCAAGCACCGATGAGTTCCGCAATGGGGTACTTCTTGTTGAGCGGCACCAGTTCGGTGCGCAGCTCGTCATTGGGCGCATGCAGCGAAACGGCGAGCGAGACATCGCTCTCCTCGCTGAGGCGGTCGATCATCGGCACGAGGCCGGCGGTCGAAAGGGTCACGCGCTTGTTGGCCAGGCCCAGCCCGAGGTCGTCGCGCATCACGCTCATGGCGCGCACGACGTTGTCGAAATTCAGCAGCGGCTCACCCATGCCCATCATGACGACATTGGTCAGCTTGCGCTGATGGTGCGGCACGTTGCCGAGGTGGCGCGCCGCGACCCATACCTGGCCGATGATCTCGGCCGCGGACAGGTTGCGGTTGAAGCCCTGAGTGGCCGTGGAACAGAACTGGCAGTTCAGTCCGCAGCCGACCTGCGAGGACACGCACAGCGTGCCGCGCGAGGTTTCCGGAATGAAGACAGTTTCGATGGCATTGCTGCCATCCATGCCGAGCAGCCATTTATGCGTGCCGTCGGCAGATTGCTTCTCGAATACGGTCTTGGGTGGAACGATGTCGACAGCGGCGCTGAGCTTCTCGCGCAGCGCCTTGCCGACATCGGTCATTTCGGCGAAATCGGTGACGTGGCGGTGGTACATCCACTTCATCACCTGATCGGCCCGATAGGGTTTCTCGCCGATCGATGCAAACAGATCGCGCAATCCCTGGCGGTCGTAGTCGAACAGGTTGGGTTTCACCACAGTCACCAGTTTTGATCCTCAGCGCGGGCAGAGCTCGGTGGATGCAAAGAAGTATGCAATTTCCACAGCGGCATTTTCGATGGAATCCGAACCGTGCACGGCATTGGCGTCGATCGAATCGGCGAAGTCGGCGCGGATGGTGCCCTTGTCGGCCTTCTTCGGATCGGTTGCGCCCATCAGGTCGCGGTGCTTGAGTACTGCGTTGTCGCCTTCGAGCGCCTGGATCACGACCGGACCCGAAATCATGAATTCGACCAGCGCGTTGAAGAACGGACGCTCCTTATGCACGGCGTAGAAGCCTTCGGCTTCCTTGCGCGACAGGTGCTTCATCTTCGACGCGAGGATCGTGAGGCCGGCCTTTTCGAAACGGGTGTAGATCTCACCGATGACGTTCTTGGCGACGGCATCGGGCTTGATGATGGACAAGGTGCGCTCCAGCGCCATGTCGAATACTCCAGATTGTAGGAAAACGGTTCCCGAAGCCGCGCGCGATGTTAACACCAAATACGCGCAGGAATGCGGGGTTAGCGGACAAAAACGTTCTGAATTCTAGCCGATTCACGCCGCGGATGCAGCGGGGCAGTGCAATACCCAGCGCGGGGAGAGCCCGGCAGCGTGACCCGACATCGGCGGCAAGCGGAAGCCGCCGCCTCACGGACGCGCCCGCTGCCGGTCCGCGACTCCGGAAATGCATACTGGACATCAGTTTGACCGAGCGGGATCGCTCTCGTAGCATTTAAACGCTCGTTTTACCTACGATCCGGTTCGGGCCGCCCCCAATCACGCCGGAGCCGCGGCCGGCCGCACAACCGGATAGCAAGGACTTCATGAACTCGCAGCATTTTTCGACCAAGGAACGCATTCTCGGCGCCGCTGAGCAGCTATTTGCACGGCTCGGCTTCGCCGGCGCTTCCCTGCGTCAGGTGACTGCCGCCGCCAACGTCAACCTGGCCGCGGTCAACTATCACTTCGGATCCAAGGAAAACCTCATCAACGAGGTGTTCCGGCGCCGCCTCGACGAACTCAACGCGCATCGGCTGCAGGCGCTGGAAGAGGCGCTCAAGCGGCCCGCTCCGGATCTGGAGGACCTGCTCGGCGCCTTCATCAACCCGGCGCTCGACCTGTCCCTGGACCGTGGCGGCGGCGGCGCCTTCGTGCGCGTGCTCGCGCGCGCCTACGCGGAACATAATGATGCACTGCGCAAATTTCTGTCGGACAACTACGGCCACGTCATGAAGCGCTTCCATGCGGCATTCGCTCAGCGCCTGCCGGATCTGGACAAGGAAGAGCTGTACTGGCGCCTGGACATCGTCGCGGGCGCGCTGACCTATGCCATGGCCGACTTCGGCGTGATCAAGCGCAAGACCGGCGTCACGGAACAACAGCATCGTGAGCGCTCGGCCGAACACCTGATTCGCTTCGCCGCCGCCGGCCTGCGCGCGCCGTGAGGCCAGGCCGGTAGACGCGCCGGGCCGCGAGCGGCGCACTTTAGCGCTTCCTCGGCTTTTGCTGCACTGCAACGCGAGCAACAGCTCAAAACCATCGGTGCACAGTCGCCAGGGTTTCCCCTTCGTTTCCCTCCACCACGAGGTCACCATGAGCTTCAAACCGCTACGTATCCGCAAGGCTGCGGTACTCGGCGCCGGTGTCATGGGCGCGCAGATCGCCGCCCATCTCACCAACGCCGACGTCGAAACCGTATTGTTCGACCTGCCCGCCAAGGAAGGCGACAAGAGCGGCATCGCGATCAAGGCAATCCAGAACCTGGCCAAGCTCTCGCCGGCCCCGCTCGCCGACAAGTCACGCCAGACGGCCATCGTGCCAGCCAACTACGACGAACACCTGGATCTGCTGCGCGGCTGTGACCTGGTTATCGAAGCCATTGCCGAACGTACCGACTGGAAGCTCGATCTCTACAAGAAGATCGCTCCTTATCTACCTGAATCGGCAGTCATTGCGAGCAACACCTCTGGCCTGTCCATCAACACTCTGGCCGAGGCGCTGCCGGAAAGCCTGCGACATCGCTTCTGCGGCGTGCACTTCTTCAACCCGCCGCGCTACATGCATCTGGTCGAGCTGATCCCGAGCAGGACCACCGATGCAGAAATTCTCGCCGGCCTCGAAGCCTTCCTGACCACGACGGTCGGCAAGGGCGTGGTCTACGCCAAGGACACACCGAACTTCATCGGCAACCGCATCGGCGTGTTCTCGATGCTGGCCACCATGCACCACACCGAGAAGTTCGGCCTGGGCTTCGACGCCGTCGATGCGCTGACCGGTCCGGCGATCGGCCGCCCCAAGAGCGCGACCTACCGCACCGCGGACGTCGTCGGCCTCGACACCATGGCGCATGTCATCAAGACCATGGCCGACACGCTGCCCGATGATCCCTGGCACGCTTACTTCCAGGCGCCAGCCTGGCTCAAGGCGCTGATCGACAAGGGCGCGCTGGGCCAGAAGACCGGCGCCGGCGTATTCCGCAAGGTCGGCAAGGACATAGTCGTCCTCGACCTGGCCAAGCAGGACTACCGCGCCGCCGATCAGAAAGCCTCCGACGAAGTCGCCGCCATCCTCGCGATCAAGGATCCCAGCGAAAAGTTCGCCAAGCTGCGTGCCTCGGCCGATCCGCAGGCGCAGTTCCTCTGGGCGACGTTCCGCGATGTATTCCATTACACCGCATACCACCTGGCCGATATTGCCGAGACCGCGCGCGACGTCGACTTCGCAATCCGCTGGGGCTACGGCTGGCAACTCGGTCCGTTCGAGACCTGGCAGGCCGCCGGCTGGCAGCAGGTCGCGGGCTGGATCGCTGAGGACATCGCGGCCGGCAAGGCCATGAGCAACGCACCACTGCCGGGCTGGGTCACCGACGGCCGCAACGGCGTGCACGGCAAGGACGGATCGTATTCGGCCAATCAGAACAAGGCCTTGCCGCGCTCCTCGCACCCGGTGTATCAGCGCCAGCATTTTCCCGATCCGATTCTTGGCGAGAAATTCGACCAGGGCACGACGGTGTTCGAGAACGACGGTCTGCGCCTGTGGCACCTCGGCGACGATGTCGGCATCGTCTCGTTCAAGACCAAGATGAACACCGTCAACGACTTCGTGCTCGACGGAATCCAGCGGGCGGTCGGCGAAGCCGAGCAGCGCTTCAAGGGTCTGGTGATCTGGCAGGCGCGCGAGCCGTTCTCGGCCGGCGCGGACCTCAAGGGCGCCATGGGTCTGCTGCAGGAAGGCAAGATCGCGGCGTTCGAGGCCATGATCGCGAACTTCCAGGCCACCAGCATGCGCCTCAAGACGTCGCTGGTACCGACCGTCGCCGCAATCCGCGGCATGGCTTTCGGCGGTGGCTGCGAGTTCCAGATGCATTGCACCAGGACGGTGGCTGCGCTCGAGAGCTACATCGGCCTCGTCGAAGCCGGCGTAGGCCTGCTGCCGGCCGGCGGCGGCCTCAAGGAAATCGCACTGCGCTGCGCCAAGGCCAATCCGGCCGATCCGTTCAACGCCGTCAAGAGCTACTTCGAGACCGTCGCCATGGCCAAGGTTTCGACTAGCGCGCTCGAAGCCAAGGAAATGGGCTTGCTGCGCGCCAACGACACGATCGTGTTCAACACGCACGAAGTGCTGTGGGTGGCCAAGCGCGAAGCGGCCGCTCTGGCCGATGCGGGCTATCGCCCGGCCCTGCCCGCGCAGATTCCGGTCTGCGGCGACGTCGGCACCGCCAGCCTCAAGATGATGCTCGTCAACATGCTCGAAGGCCGCTTCATTTCCGAGCACGACTACGAGATCGGCTCGCGCATCGCCGACACCTTGTGCGGCGGCGTGGTCGAGCGCGGCTCACTGGTCGACGAGGAGTGGCTGCTCGCGCTGGAGCGCAAGCATTTCGTCGAACTCGCGCAGATGCCCAAGACCCAGGCGCGCATCGTTCACACCCTGACCACCGGCAAGCCGCTGCGCAACTGAGCGACGAGGACATAGCAATGACCAAGCAAATCCAGGATGTCTACATCGTCGCCGCGACCCGTACCGCCGTCGGCAAGGCACCACGCGGCGTGTTCCGCAACACGCGTCCGGACGACCTGCTCGCCCATGTGATCAAGGCCGCGGTCGCACAGGCACCGGGCGTTGACGTCAGCCGCATCGACGACGCCGTGATCGGGTGCGCCATGCCCGAGGCCGAGCAGGGCATGAACGTCGCACGCATCGCCACGCTGCTCGCCGGCCTGCCGCATAGCGTCGCTGCGGTCACGATCAACCGCTTCTGTTCGTCCGGCGTGCAGGCCATCGCGATGGCCGCGGACCGCATCCGTACCGGCGAAGCGGACCTGATGCTCGCCGGCGGTACCGAGTCCATGTCGATGGTGCCGATGATGGGCCACAAGATCGCGATGAATCCGGCCGTGTTCAGCAACGAGAACATCGCCATCGCCTACGGCATGGGTATCACTGCGGAAAAAGTCGCCGAGCAGTGGAAGGTCAGCCGCGACGACCAGGACGCGTTTGCCTTCGCCTCCCACCAGAAGGCGCTCGCGGCCATCGCCAGTGGTGAATTCAAGGGCGAAATTTCACCCTATGCGCTGGCCGACAACTACCCCGACCTTGCCACGCGTGGCACGGTCGCCGACACGCGCACGGTCGACACCGACGAAGGTCCGCGCAAGGACACCAGCGTCGAAGGCCTGGCCAAGCTACGCCCGGTGTTCCGCATGGGCGGCTCGGTGACCGCAGGTAATTCCTCGCAGATGTCCGACGGCGCCGGCGCGGTGTTGCTCGCGAGCGAACAGGCGATCAAGGACTACGGCCTGACGCCGCTGGCCCGCTTCGTCTCGTTCGCGGTCGCCGGCGTGGCGCCGGAGATCATGGGCATCGGCCCGATCGCCGCGATCCCCAAGGCGCTCAAGCAGGCCGGACTGACCAAGGACCAGCTCGACTGGATTGAACTCAACGAGGCCTTCGCGGCACAGGCGCTTGCGGTGATCCGCGATGTCGGCCTGGATGCGTCCAAGGTCAACCCGCTTGGTGGTGCGATCGCGCTGGGTCATCCGCTCGGCGCAACCGGCGCGATCCGCGCGGCCACGCTGGTCCACGGCCTGCGCCGGCGCCAGCAGAAATACGGCATGGTCACCATGTGCATCGGCACGGGCATGGGCGCGGCGGGAATCTTTGAAGCCGTCTGACGGCAGGAAAGAGAAGTGAGAAATGAGTGAGAGCCCTGGTTCTCGCTCATTTCTCGATTTCCCTGCACTCCTGATTTAACCCACCTGACGACAGCAAGAAGCGACAACAGGTGAGATGAGCAAGCGCTTCGCGCTCTACTCGTTTCTCACTCCTCTCCTCTGTTTTCTCGCCGTTAGGCCAGCCTCGCCCCATTCGGCACCGGCCGCTCGACCGCGGTCAGCACGATGCCGTCGTCCGTGTGGAATCCCGTCAGCAGGAACTCGGACATGAACGGCCCTATCTGCTTGGGCGGGAAATTGATGACGCCGACCACCTGACGCCCGACCAGTTCCGCCGGGTCATACAACGCGGCAATCTGCGCGCTCGTCTTCTTCTCGCCGTATGGGCCGAAATCGACCCAGACCTTGAGCGCGGGCTTCCTCGCCTGTTCGTTGACCTCGGCGCGCAGCACGGTTCCGGCCACGAGCAGCACGTTCTCGAAATCGCTCCAACTGATGGTATTCATGCGGCCCTCGGCGACGAAAGGCGGCAGTCTAGCCCGCATTTCTCACACCCCTTCTACTGCGGCCGCCGATACGCCGTCCTGACGCGCGCTG